>JAUVQC010000120.1 GCA_030598305.1 Actinomycetes bacterium | reverse complement strand
GCCACCCTGCTCGATCACGAACAGCTCGTCGGGCACTCCGATTTCGAGGCCGATCCTCTGTTCGAATTCCGCACGCCGGCTACACGAGGCGTCACGGTCACCACTCTGCACAGATCCAAGGGCACCGACTTCGATGTCGTCTACATAGCCAATGCGGTCGAGGGGGCCCTCCCAGACCTGCGGACGACGGATTCGATTCTTGGTTCGCGCCACCTCAACCCCCACCTGCCAACCGACGCAGGTGACTACAGGGCCTTCAGACTCGACGAGGAGCGCCGCCTCGCCTACACCGCGATGACGAGGGCATCCGCCAAGGTGGTCTGGACGGCGACATCCTCTGACGAGTTCGACGGACCCATCGCAAGCAGGTTCCTCCCCCTCGTGGCTCCGGGCACAGCTTCGTGCAACGACACGACTCCTCTCACGCCCAGATCGTTCGAGGCTACTCTCAGACGTTCCCTCAACGACCCCCGCTCGCTCGATGTGGACAGGCTCGCGGCAGTCGAGGTGCTCGCCAGGGGGCCCGAACTCGGACTGGCCGATCCGCTCACCCGGTACGGGACGTTGGAACCAGGGAGCGATCGTGATCTCGTCCCAGACGATCTCCGAATGTCCCCGAGCCAGGCTGGTGGTTACATCGACTGTCCACACAGGTACGCGGTGGACCGGTACCTCATGACCCAGTCCGAAGAGACCGACTACATGCGTTTCGGATCATTGATCCACCATGTGCTGGAGGAGGCTGAGCGCGAGGCATACGCTCGAGGCGCGGAGCGGGCAACGGCGGACGATGCCGTTGCATGGCTCGATCGTGAGTGGGATGAGTTCGGATTCGGCGATGACGCAGTGGGGCTGGCATGGAGACGTCGTGCCGTGACCATGCTCGATGACATGTATCGACTCTGGCCATCGTCGGCAAGACCGGTGGGTTTCGAAACGCCCCTCTCCCTCGTAATCGACGAGACACCGTGGTTCGGAAGGGCGGACAGGATCGAGGCCACCGAACAAGGCGTATCCATCGTCGACTACAAGACAGGCGGAGAGGTCACGATCCCAGAGGCGGCGGTGTCCATCCAGCTCGGCTACTACGCAATGGCAGCCGCCCAGGACCCAGATGTCACCAAGCACGGAGAAGTCGTGGGCGCCGCATTCTGGTACCCCAAGAAGTTGAAGAAGAACTCGATCACAACCCGAGAGTTCGACATGGACAACCTTGACACAGTGCGCGACACGATGATTGAAATCACGGCTGCCATTCGAGCAGAGGACTTTCGGCCAACGCCCGGAGAGTACTGCTCGAAGTGTCCGGTTGAGCTCGTCTGCCCGGCACGGACTGCCGGACGGAGGGCATTCACGTGAGCGAATCATTCACACCGTCTCCCGAGCAGGTCGCGATCATCGATCATCCTGACGAGCCGCTGCGGGTCGCCGCGGGGGCTGGAACCGGCAAGACGACGACCATCGTGAGACGGATCGCGAATCTCGTGGACTCCGGTGTCGACCCTGCACGGATCCTCGGCGTCACCTTCACGAACAAGGCGGCCGATGAACTGAATCAGAGGGTCATCGAAGCCATCGGATCCAGTGATGAAACACGGGTCCCTGAGATCTCGACGTACCACGGGTTCGCGGCCGCGATCCTCGATGAGTTCGGCGCATACGTGGGCTACGACACATCGGCAATGCTGATGGACGAAGGACACCGCTCGGAGCTGGCCAGCCGCGTGCTTCGGATGATCGACTCTGTGGATCTCGATCTCACCTCCCTACCGACCAGACGCACCGAGATGCTGTCGCTTTCGGCGAGCCTGACGGACAACCTCATCGATGTCAATACCGTGCGTGGTGCTGCCATCCTCTCGGGAATTGACAACGACATTGTCGCTGTGTGGCGGAAGCGGCTCGCCCTCCTCGATGCTGTCGAGTTGTACGAGACCGAGAAGCAGCGCCTCGGGCTCCTCGAGTACGGCGACCTGATCCTCCTCGCTGTACGTACCATCGAGGAATCTGACACCGTGGCCGAGTCCATCAGCAATCGATATGACGCTGTTGTCCTCGACGAGTATCAGGACACTGACCCTGCACAGAGGAGGCTCCTCACCGAGCTGTTCGCGTCCAAGGTGCCGGTTACTGCGGTTGGTGACACGGATCAAACGATCTACGAATGGCGCGGTGCATCAGCTGAGAATTTCGCAGCATTTCCCACAGATTTCCCACAGTCGGACGGCACGGCGGCCCCAACACTCCCGCTAAGCAAGAATCGTCGGTCGGATCGGATCATTCTCGACCTGGCAAACCGAATCCGCGATGAGATACCACACGTGGAGGGCGCACTCCCACTCGCACCGGCCGAAGATGCCAACAAGGGGTTCCTTGCCAGCGCGTGGTTCAACACGGCGAAGTCCGAGGCAGACTGGATCGCAGGAGAGATCCAACAAACCCACTACGACGGGGCCAGGTGGAGCGACAGCGCGGTGCTGTGCCGGATTCGCTCGCACTTCGGGCCCATCGTGGAAGCCTTCGATGCACTAGGAATCCCGTACTCCGTTGGCTCGATGGGTGAATTGCTCGACACGCCCGAGGTGGCCGACCTGCTCGCATGGCTCCGCATCATCGACACCCCATCGGATGAAACCTCGATGCTACGGGTCCTGCTTGGCGGTCGGTTCAGAACCGGGATGACCGCCATTTCGGCACTGCGGACTTGGTGCCGTGACAACAAGGCCTCGACGCTCTTCGACGCTGCATTGTCCGTGGCCGATATCGACGAAGTCACCGAGGTTGCACGACAGCGGATCTCCATCTTTGTAGGCCTTCACCAACGACTCGTTCACGAGAGCCAGGTTGTATCCGTGCCAGCCGTTGTCGACAATGTCGTGAATGCGCTTGGCTACTGGGACGAGTTGGCGGCGCTCGAGCCGGGGCCTGCACTGACCGCGCAACTCAACATCAATCGATTCACCGAGCTGGCCCAGCAGTGGCGACCCATCGAAGGGGCACCAAGCCTCGCCAGTTTCCTGCGGTATCTCAACGCGCTGAAAGAGTCGGGCCGCGCCGATGAACTCGCATCGGCTGCGCCGGCGAACGCCGACGCTGTAGCCATCCTCACGGTGCACTCTGGCAAGGGACTCGAGTGGCCGAACGTGTATCTCCCGGCAATCGCAGACCAGGTCTTCCCTGCCAAGGCACAGACCCATGACGACCCTGACCGCATCGCTCAGGTGCTCCCCTACGAATTACGCCTCGACGCCACCATCCACCAGGCCGCAGCCAGCAAGTCAGGCAAACAGCGTCTCGAGATCCTCCGAACAAGGCATCGCGAACAGGAGTGGCGCCTTGGGTACGTCGCAGTCACCCGGGCCGCCCGGAGACTCGTCATCACCGGACACGGATGGGATGGAACCATCAAGAATGCTCGGCAGCCCTCGCCTCTTTGGGAGCTTGTGCGCGAGACAGCAGGATCGGTCACAGGACCGATGGAGCTTGTGGCAGACACACGGCTCGAACCCGAGCCGTTCATTGAACCGCCGATCCCGCCGGACCCCTTGTTCCCTGACGGCCCTGCCAGTGCACTGCGTCGGTCCCTCTCTGAGCCGGGTTGGATCACCGACGAGCATCCGGAGATCGCACCAGCGGTTGCAGCACGAGTCGCGCAACTTGAACTCGCTGTCGAAGACCTCGCATCTCCGAAGCTCAACGAGACCACACCGCGTTTCGCGGTGTCGGTCACGAATCTTGTTGCATTGTCCGGATGCGCCCAGAAATTCAAATGGATCCACCACGACCGGCTTCCTCGCAAGCCTCGCCGGTCAGCGGTGCGCGGCACTGCTTTTCATCGACAAGTCGAGCTCCACAACCTTGGCGTGATCGCCTTCGAAGATCCCGGTGCGGAGAACTACGACTCGCTCGTTGATGCCGATCGTTCCGGCGAAGTCGGTAACGATCCATGGGATCTGTTCGATGGATCGCGCTTCTCTACCGAGACGCCGATCCATATCGAGGCGCCCTTCGAGGTCTCGATCGGTGAAGGTTCCATCAGAGGAAAGGTCGATGCCATCTACGACTCGGGCGATTCCACTTGGGAGATCGTCGATTACAAGTCTGGTAGACATCGCGAAGATGCATCACGCCGTGTTCAATTGGAGGCCTATGCCCTCGCCGCGGCCGACGGTGCACTGTCCGCCGAGCCGCCACAGGCCATGTCCGTCACGTTCGCCTACTTCGGTGGCACCGAAGTGGTGGAGGTCGCCGAATCAGTGGATGCCGAATGGTTGGCCGAGGCACGCAAAGACGTCGAGAGACTCGTCGATCAGGGGATCAATGGCCCCTTCGACCCGACACCATCAGATGACTGCCGCTGGTGTGACTTTCTCCACCTCTGCCCGGCGGGCCAGCAGCGGGTGAAGAGCTCCTAAACGATGCGACCGTCGATGACGTCAAGGACGATCGACACAGGACCGTCGTTGGTCAGATCAACCGCCATGTCCGCGCCAAAGACTCCTGTCGCGACGTTGATTCCTAGGTCTTCAAAAGCCAAACAGACTGCACGTACCAACGGCTCGGCCTCGTGGGGTGGTGCGGCTCCGATGAACGATGGTCTCCTCCCCTTGCGGACATCCGCCAGGAGGGTGAACTGGCTCACAACCAGGACGCTGCCGCCCGTATCGATGACGGACCGGTTCATCCGGCCGTCGTCATCGATAAACACTCGGAGCTGACTGATCTTGCGCACCGTTGTGTCCACATCATCGGGGCCATCTCCGATGGCTATGCCAACGAGCACGAGCAGCCCCCGACCGATCTCTCCAACGGTGTCGCCATCGACGCGCACCTTTGCCTCCGATACCCTCTGCACCACTGTCCTCATGTCATCTCCACCGTTGAGCGGCAGTCCGAACCTACACTCGCTGCGATGCTCCGGTCAGTCCTGCTTTCAGCAATCCGTGGTTTCGTCATGGGCGCCGCTGATAT
>JAUVQC010000151.1 GCA_030598305.1 Actinomycetes bacterium | reverse complement strand
ATTGGCGAACGCACGGGCGCTTGCGGCCGCACTCATCGAACGAGATGTTGTGGTCCTGACCGGTGGCACGGACACGCCCATCGTTGTCGCCGATCTCCGGCCGATGGGCATTACTGGAGCCGATGCGTCTGATGCGTTGGAGGTGGCACGGTTGACCGCCAATAAGAACGGTGTCCCAGGCGATCCCCAACCTCCCCAGATCACCAGCGGCCTGCGGTTCGGGTCATCCGCAGGGACAGCCCGCGGACTCGGCACCGCCGAGTTCACGCAAGTCGGTTACTGGATCGCCGATGTTCTGGACGCTCTCAGAGATGGCGATCCGGGACTCGTCATAGCGCGGATATCGGGGCAGGTCACGGAGCTCGTGAGCAATCACCCCATCTACGCGTCCTGAACTGCCCTGTCTGATCGGCATGTGAAGCGACGTTCGGGCGCCACATCGCCGCCTACAATCCGCCGATGCCTGAAGCCTTCGTGTGGCCCGATGAAGTGAGCATGTCGTTCGATGATGCGTCGAATCTTCTTGAGCTCGCAATTGATTCTGGTGTTGCAATCCCACATCTGTGTGGGGGCCGTGGAAGGTGTTCCACATGTCGGATACGGATCGTTGAGGGAGGCATCGAGCTTGCTGACCGAACGGACCGCGAGGCTGCAATGGCAGCCAAGCTGGACTTCCCCGATGAGATACGGCTCGCATGCCAGACCGTGACGACCGGTTCTGTGGGATTCTGGAGACTTGTGCTCGACAAGATCGATCTCGAGATGGCCTCACAACTTGGAGAGGCTCGCTACTCCGGTCCGGTGGGGAGAGAGGTCCAAGACGCTGCGGTGATGTTCGCCGATGTCGCCGGATTCACGGCAATGTCCGAAGCGCTGCCTGCGTATGACATCGTCCATATTCTCAACCGCTTCTTCAGTCGTGTCAGTGACGTTGTCGAGGATCATGGCGGAAGAATTGACAACTACATGGGTGACGGGGTCCTGTGCGTTTTCGGCATCGATTCAGATGTGGACGTGTCCCTGAACGCAGTCAAAGCTGGCCTGGCTGTGCTCGATGTTGCCAGCGACATGGATACCTATCTGAAGCGGATCTATGCCCAGGACTTCAAGGTGAGGGTGGGGATTGCCGTGGGCAATGTCATCTTCGGGTTGATGGGCGGGGAGTCCTCGGCGCGTGAGACCGTCATTGGCGATGTTGTCAACGTCGCGAGCCGCCTCGAGGCGGCGAACAAGGAATCTGGCACGTGGATGCTCGTGACCGATGACATGCGTGCAGCCACTGAGTCGGTTGTGACCTTTGGGCGCCGATTCGATCTGGATCTCAGGGGTAAGACGGGCAGTATCGTCGCCCACGAAGTACTTGGAATGGCCGATGTCATAGAAGAGGGTGTGTGATGTCCGACAAAGCCGACAAGGGTGCACGGCTGCCCCCGAGATGGTTCGTTCGCCTTGCGTGGTCCACGCACCGGGGCCTGTATCGCATCACTCGTGGCCGCTTCGGGCTGAGGCGAGCGAAGGGAGATCGCTGGGGGATGATGCGTCTCACGACCATTGGGCGGCGCACGGGCGAGGAGCGCAGCGTGATCCTCGGCTTTTTCGATGACGGCTCGAACCTGGTCACCATGGCGATGAACGGGTGGGCGGATGCCGAACCGGCGTGGTGGCTCAACCTCCAAGCGCAGCCCGAAGCCACCGTCGACACGCCCGGCGGCCGGTACCGTGTCACAGGACGTGCGGCAGAGGGCGACGAGCGGTCAAGGCTGTGGTCACGGTGGCGTGAGATCGACAAGAACCTCGACGCATATGCGGCCCGGCGGTCCGCTGAGACCGCAGTCGTGGTTCTGGAACGTCGCGAGTCCTAGGCCTGGGGCACCGATTGGGCATCTGCTGAGTCGAGCCATCGATCCAGGGTCTCTCTGCAAGTGAGATCCAGGCTCGGGTCTCGCATGATCTCGAGGCACACGGCCGCGAGTTCGAGATCGGTGAGTTCGCCTTCCTTCCACGCCGAGGCGACGAGTGGCATGAACGCATCGATATCCGCGCTGTTCTTGGCTGGGGTTTCGTTTGTAGTCATGGTGACCTCCATATTCAGAGAGCGCAGAAGTGCAACGGAACCTCCCCGAAATGTCAAAGTGCCGACAATCCGGTCGATCCTGAACCAATTTCTGAGGGGGGACGACTTAGATTTCTTGAAACAGAGGGAATAGGTCCAATTCTCCCTTGGTTGCGAGTGGTCACTGATGAAAGGCCAGGCGTGTCCGATCTGAAAACAACCAGTCTCCCCGTTCTCCCGCTTCGTACGGGGATCATCTTTCCGCACATGGTCGTCACCGTGGGTATCGAGTCGGATTCGGCGAAACGGGCGTTGAAAGCGAGCGAGTCGACCGAAGGCAGACTTCTCCTGATACCGATGGTCGATGGAGAGTATTCCTCCATCGGGACGATCGCCGAGGTCCAGGAGGTGGCCGATCGTGGCGGCGTGTCCGCCATCATCAGCGGTATCGCCCGAGCCCGGATCGGAGCAGGTGACACCGATTCAGATGACGTCCTCTGGGTGATGGCCGATGCGATCGTTGAACCGACAGATCACTCCGCCGCAACTCTTGCGCGTGCGGACGAACTGCGGGCAGTACTGGCAGAGATTCTTGACCAGCGCGGAGTGCGGGGCATTGCAGATCAGATTCTCGCGACCGACGATCCTGGCCGTCTTGTTGATCTCCTCGTCTACGCACCGGACATCGATCTCAATGCCAAAGCACAACTGCTCGAAACAGTTGACATCGATGAACGCCTCACCCTTGCCCTTGACTGGATGCACGACGTGCTCAGCGGCTTGACGCTTCGGAGCCGAATCCGAGACGAGGCGACGGAGCGGATAGACAAGACGCAGAAAGAATTCCTTCTGAGACAGCAGTTGGACGCCATCCGTGACGAGCTGGGTGATGGCCAGGAAACGGTTGTTGGTGAGTATCGGCAACTGTTCGCCGACAGTGACCTTCCACAGGCCGCATCCGAGGCCGTAAGTCGAGAGATCGACCGACTCGAACGTCTCAGCGAGCAGAGTCCAGAGCATGCATGGATCAGGACATGGCTCGACACGACCTTCGAACTCCCGTGGGGAGAGACAACCGAGGACAATCTCGATCTCGAGGGAGCCAGGGCCGTCCTTGACGAGGACCACACGGGCCTCGAGGATGTGAAGGACCGCATGATCGAACATCTCGCGGTCCGCAAACTTCGTCACGAGCGTGGTCTCGATGAGCAGTCAGATGTCGGCGGCACGGGGACGATCCTCCTGTTGGTAGGACCTCCGGGTGTCGGAAAGACGTCGCTCGGGCAGTCCGTTGCACGCGCTCTTGGCAGGAAGTTCGTACGTCTCGCGCTCGGTGGGCTGCGCGACGAGGCAGAGATTCGAGGACATCGACGTACCTATGTCGGTGCGCGACCGGGACGGATCGCCCGCGCGCTCACCGAGTCGGGATCAATGAACCCGGTGTTCCTTCTCGATGAGATGGACAAGGTCGGTGGCGATTGGCGGGGCGACCCCTCCTCTGCACTGCTCGAAGTCCTCGATCCCGAGCAGAACAACACGTTCCGCGACAACTACCTCGAGTTCGATCTCGACCT
>JAUVQC010000096.1 GCA_030598305.1 Actinomycetes bacterium | reverse complement strand
AATCCGTTGACAGCGGCGATCGTCGGTTTCTCCAAATTCGCGAGTCTTGCGATCGCTTCGGAAAGTCCTGACGCCTGGCGCTCGTCACCGCCGCTGTCGAATGTCTTCTGGAACGCGGTGATATCCGCGCCAGCAGCGAAGTGTGGCGTCCCTGTGATGACGACCGCCCTGACGTCGACCGACTCGGCCATACCGATGGCTTCATCGATGTCGCCGATCAACAGGTTGTTCAACGCATTCACGGGTGGGCGGTTCAATGTGACCACGGCCACACCGTCCTCGAAGGAGTAGTCGACAAGTTCCACGGACGTCCTTTCGTTGACTGTTGGGACAGGCTACTGCGATTGCAGGAGCCGGTCCGCAGCGCTCCACGGGTCGGTACGTCGCGTCACGATGGCATCGAGCAGTTCGGCTGCAGGCTCGTTCGACGTGACGGACCTGCCGATGTTCTCACGAAGAGCGAGAGCGAGATCGTGGGCCGCCCTTCGTCTCCTTCTCGGCTTGAGCTCGCCGCTCGCAACCAAGAACTCTCGATGATCGGTCACTGCCCCAGCAACCTCTTCCACACCGGTGTTATCGGATGCGACGGTCTGGATCACGGGCGGGTGCCATGGTGTCTCCGGACCGATCTCCAGCATTGCTTCTATGTCCTTGACCGTTGCATCGCCACCGCCGCGATCCACCTTGTTGACCACGAAGATGTCGGCGACCTCGAGGAATCCGGCCTTCGCCGCCTGCACCGAATCCCCCCAACCCGCGGTCACGACCACGACGGTCGTGTCAGCCGATGAGGCAATTTCGACCTCCGATTGTCCGATGCCGACAGTTTCGATCAGCACCTCGTCGAATCCGATCCCGTCGAGACATGCAGCCATCGCGGGAGTCGCCGTTGAGATACCACCGAGGTGTCCACGGCTCGCAAGAGAACGGATGAACACGTTCGGGTTGTCGACGTGTGCGCTCATCCGTATTCGATCACCCAGGATCGCACCACCGGTGAGTGGACTCGAAGGGTCAACAGCCAGGATCGCCGCTCGCGCATCACCTCTCGTGAGATGGTCGACGAGAGCTGACACGAGCGTTGACTTTCCCGCACCGGGTGCACCGGTGATGCCCGTCGTCCACGCCTTCCCACCGAACGGATAGAGCTTTCCAGAAACGATTCTCGATCTCGCATCGCCACGTTCGACGATCGAGCAGAGCTGCCCGAGCGCGCGCGGGTCACCCGCCGAGGCGGCATCGATGAGCCGATTGACTTCCATACGACGACATTAGACAGACGACACGCGACAGTCGTGCGTGAGCGAAGGGGTCGGTGGGCGTCAGCCCGCTATGACTTCGGTGACACCGGGGACGCGGTCCTTGAGGATTCGTTCGATACCTGCGGTAACCGTGGTTTCCGATATCGGGCAGCCTCCGCATGCACCAAGTAGCTCGAGGTTCACCGTCCCACCGATGATCGAGCCGAGCAAGACGTCACCACCATCAGCCTGAAGGGCAGGCCTGATGTATTCGAGGGCAGCCTCAAGGGCGTCCCGGTCGATCTCGATGTCGGTATGGGCGCCACGCAGTGCCGGTGACGCTATCTCGATGATGCTGCCTTCAACGCCGTTGGTCATCATGCTCCCTGGTACATGGCGATGGTAGCCGCGCACGGCTCACAGTTTCCAACATCCGCGTAGGTCGAAGTATTTCACGCGCCACACTCATCGTGGCCAGGGGCGATCGGCGATGACCGAAGCGATCCACAGCGCGTCCGCTGGCACGATATCCATGCCAAACGTTGTCGACCTGACAACCCACTCACCCGACCCTATCGAACGGAACGGGAGACCATTGACAAGGATCAGCGCCGACCCGTCGACGGTCACCGGGATCGATGTGCGACCCCAGTCGAGACCAACAACAACATCGGTGGGAACAACGGACGGTGCGGACTGCGGCTCGGTGCCTGTGTAGTAATGCGAAAGGATCTCGCTGTAGCTGACGCCGTCCTTCGCCATGATCTGGGCGCCCCACTGACTCATACCGACGCCGTGGCCCCACCCCTCACCATCGATGGAGACGACATCCCTCCCTCTGCGGTCAGATTCCGGGAGGAGGAAGTCATACCGAGCCGGCTCGGCTTGCTCGTGGGTGATCACGAACGTGTAGGACAGCATCGCTTCTGGCAGCAGTCCTCCCTCGGGCAGGCGTCCTGGCAGCACTCCGGGAAAGAGGCCCTCGCCTCGGCGATTGAATGCACCTTTGAGTTTCGGAGCGAGTATCGAGTCAGTTCCCCCGGACGTCGTCACGGTGATCGTGGCTCGCCCCTCTCCCTCGGGTGGATCCTCAACGGTGATCGAACGGAGTTCGCCACCGACGTCGTAGCCATCAGCCTTGAGGATCGCCACGAATTGGGTACCCGTCACCGACACGGACCACTCTGAGTACGGTGCAATACCGATATCGGGCGAGTCGACCGGCTGGAGATATGGGATCATCGAGCTTGCCCAGACGTCCTGGTTGGCCCGGGACCGCGATCCGACATTCGCCGTGTACACAGCTTCGATCGGCCGTCCTCCCCACAGGAGCACCTCACCTGCGGTTGTCTCAACGGCGGTCTTCCAGCGATCTCCATACTCACCCTCGACCAACTGCACACCCCGGTACGTCTGACAGAGGTTCGTCGCACATATGTCGAACTCATACCGAGCCGCGTCGCCCTTGCGACCGCCTAGCAGCCGACGGGCAAGGTACGTCCTCGCGGCGATCGCCTGCGCGGCGAGTGCCTCCGGGTGCCATGAGAAGGGCATCTCTGCAATCCCTTGGAGGTACTGCTCGATCGAGGCCGATTCGGTGAACGATATGCCGTCGGCACGTTCGGTGAATTTCACCGGTCCGGCGTACCGCCGTCCGTTCACCTCGAAACGCGATGAAGGCGACCCGACGAGCTCGATCGACACAACATCGGTTTGCGGCTCGGCAGCGATCGCGCCCGGCTGCACAGCCGTAGCGAGCACCAAAGCTGCCAATCCAGCCAGGAGCAGACGTCTCATACGCGCTCGATGTCTGCTCCGAGGGAGCGAAGCTTCGGCACCCACGCGTCGTAGCCACGGTCGACGTGGTGTGCGTCCCGAATCAATGTCTCGCCATCGGCGCGCATCGCAGCGATCGTGAGAGCTGCCCCGGCTCGGATGTCGCATGCATCGACCTCGCACCCCGAGAGATCATCGACGCCCCTGATGACGACGTGTTGGCCATCGGCGTGGATGTCGGCACCCATCCGGTTCAGTTCCCCGAGGTAGCGGAAGCGTCCTGAGTAGATGTTCTCAGTGACAAGTGAGGTCCCCTCGGCGACCGAGAGGAGCGTGACGATCTGTGGATGCATGTCTGTGTGAAAGCCCGGATACGGAAGCGTGGCCACATCAACGCAGCGCGGCCGGTCGGGACCGACGAGACTTATCGACGACTCCGTCGTTGTGACCTCGCACCCGATCGCTTCGAGCTTCTGGAGTTCCATTCTGAGATGCTCGGGCCTGCAGCCCGTGACCGTGACCGTGCCACGGGTCATCGCAGCGGCAGAAAGGTAGGTGCCAGCCTCGAGTCGGTCGGGAACGGTCGAGTGTGCAGCAGGCGATAGCGAGCGGACACCGAGTATTTCGATCGTTGATGTCCCCGCACCATCGATCTTGGCACCCATCGTTCCGAGATACTCCGCGAGGTCCACGAGCTCCGGCTCCCGCGCGGCATTCCCGATCGTGGTGGTCCCGTCTGCCAGGACCGCGGCGAGGAGCAGGTTCTCCGTCGCACCGACCGACGGGAACTCGAGGAACACATCGGTCCCTCTCAGGCCGTCCGGTGCTGACCCGTGAAGTACGCCGTGGCTCAATTCAAATGTCGCTCCCATCGATTCGAGTCCCTTGACGTGGAAGTCGATTGGGCGTGATCCGAAGTCATCGCCACCAGGCAGGGCTACTCGGGCCTGGCCGGTTCTCGCCAGGAGCGCGCCGAGCACGAGGATCGAGGCACGCATCTGCCTGACCAGGTCAAGAGGCGCCTCTGGAACGGGTTCGTGGGGTACATCGATCGTGAGCGTGTTGCCTTTTCGCACGCACGTGGCGCCGACGTGCTCGAGGACCTTGCCCATGATCTCGACGTCAACGATGTCAGGCACGTTGTCGATCTCGTGGATGCCGGGGGCGAGTAGCGAGGCAACCATCAGCTTGAGCGCGGCGTTCTTGGCACCACCGATGGCAACGGCGCCAGCGAGGGCAGCGCCACCTCGTATCAGGAACGAATCAGACATTCCCGCAAGGTTACGACGGAACGGCAGATTCTCGAATCACCCGCGGACGACAAGGCTCGAAAACACCTGATCTGCATGGGATTCCCATGAATCATTCGGAGCGCGCATCTCGATGCCGACACCGAGGGATCCTTCCACGGGATACAGGAGGTACCACATCTCGCCATCGGTGTGGGTTCCCCAGCTCTTGATCGCCCCTCCAACCTGTCTGGCCGAGCGCTCGAACGTTGCAACATCGACCTCCTCGAGCAGTGCCCAGAAGGATCGAGTCGCCTCCTCTTTCGATACCGGCCATGTACCGCCGGCAGACTCGACGATCGCTTCCATGTCGGCAACACCAACGGTGAGGAAGGTGTGGTTCCTATCCGCCGCGTGGTGGAACGACAGGTAGGTCTCACCGACTTCTGCTTCCCAACCGACAGGGACGTCGACACAGAACCGCTCGTTGCATACGGTCTCGACGTCTGTGACGGGTGGAGCCGTCGGCCCCGAAGAGCACGCAGCAGCAAACAGGAGACCAACAACGACGAACGCACGCATCAAAGGAGCCTACGACGTCCGGACTCAGACTTCTGAGGGCGAAGCGTTCCATAGTCTCCAATTGCTACCCTCCCCGTCAGCCACAGAGAGGGAGTCAACGTGCGGGTGGTGATCGGATCTGACCATGCTGGGTTCGAGCTGAAACAGCAGCTTGTCGAGCATCTCGAGAACGAGGGGCACCTCGTGGTCGATGTGGGCACCGATTCCGAGGCTCCCGTCGACTACCCCGACTCTGCCGCGGCGGTCGGTCGCTCTGTTGTGGCGGGCGACGGCGAGCGCGGGATCATCGTATGCGGATCAGGCGCGGGCGGTTCGATCGCCGCGAACAAGATCACAGGCATTCGTTCTGCGGTCGTCCACGACCACTACACGGCGCACCAAGCCGTTGAACACGACGACATGAACGTCCTTGCCCTCGGCGGTCGCGTTATCGGAATCAACATCGCCAGGGAGATCGTCGATGCGTACCTCACGGCCCAGTTCTCCGGGGAAGAACGGCACGTTCGCAGGCTCCGGAAGGTCGTCGAACTCGACCGCAACCGCGGCTGACACCGAACGATGACTCTCTCGGAGCCTCCCCCGAAGGAATCCATCTGGGCAGCCGGGTGTGTCCTGGCACGGATACGCGAGAACGGCAAGCCCGAGTATCTCATGGTGCATCGCCCGCGGTATGACGATTGGTCACTTCCGAAAGGAAAACTCGACAAGGGTGAGTCCTTTCTCGAGGGTGCGCTTCGCGAGGTTGAGGAGGAGACGGGATTCAGCGGAAAGAAGCCGCGACCAGTCGGCTCGGTCGGCTATCTCACCAAGGCCGGCAACCCGAAGGTCGTGCGATGGTGGCTCGCCGAGGCGAAGAAGGGCAAGTTCACGCCGAACCGCGAGGTCGATGAAATCAAGTGGGTGACACTCAAGAAGGGCCTCAAGAAGCTGGACTACCGCAACGACCGCGAAGTCCTCGATCGTGCGAACGACATGTT
>JAUVQC010000147.1 GCA_030598305.1 Actinomycetes bacterium | reverse complement strand
GCAGAGGGCGCCCTCCAGGTGCTTCTCCACCGCACGATCGAGGCAGTGGGCCACGACATGAACAACCTGCATTTCAACACTGCCGTTGCTCGGCTCTTCGAGTTGAACAACGCACTTGTCGGATTGGAGGAGGTCCCCTCCGATGTTGCAGACATCTTCCCCCGATTGCTCTCGCCTCTCGCTCCCCACATCGCCGAGGAACTCTGGGCGCGCATGGGGATGGAGGGATCCGTCGTGACGGCGGACTGGCCACTGTGCGACAAGTCATTGATCGCGGAGGACACCGCCACGATGGTCGTCCAGGTGAACGGCAAGGTCCGTGACCGGATCGAGGTACCCATTGGGATCACCGAGGATGAGGCTGTAGCCCTCGCCCTTGCCTCCGAGCGGGTCCGGGTCCATACCGGAGGGGCGCAGCCCCGCAAGGTGATCGCTCGTCTTCCCAACGTCGTCAGCCTCGTCGTGTGAGCGTATCTGCAGTCGAAGCGGCTTCCGTGGCTGGTCTCGATACCGGTGATCTTGACCTCTCCGCCGTGTCTCTCAACGTCATGCCAGTGTGGATGTCGAACGCGCTCGGGTCCGGAGTCGCCGCGATGACGCTCGGTGACAGAATCTTCATCAGGAGCGACCGATACGAGCAGGTGATCAGTGGCGACGATCCGGTCCTGCTTCTTCACGAATTAGTCCATGTGGGCCAGTGGCGCAGAGAGGGAAGGGTCGGTTTCGCCGTGCGCTACATGAGCGACTATCTGAGGAACCGCATGATCGGCCTCGACCACAAGATCGCCTATCGGGCTATCGGATTCGAAGCGGCTGCGTTTGAGACGTCGGAGCGGCCCGAACGGGAAGTGGTATGACCCAGGTTGCCCCCTCAGAGCGGTACCTGTCTGGGACGAACTGGCGGTACCGGGATGTCATCGTTGTGTTCTTCTCAGGCGCAATCGTGTCAGTGTTCGTTGCGGCCGGAATCGTTGCTGCTGGGGTCAATCCGCTGGATCCGATCCCATTCTCAGCGGTGTTCGGTGCCCAGGTCGTCGCGAGTTTCGCGATGGTGTGGATCCTCTCGCGCAGCCGTGGTTCGGGCTCCGTCGTGGCGGACACAGGGCTTGTCGTCAACGGGTCGGATTGGTGGGGCGTGTTCGCCGGCATGGGACTGCAGATCGCAATCGCTCTCGTGACGGCACCGATCATCGTCTGGCTCTGGCCGGATGGGCCACCGTCCCAAGGCGTTGCGGACATTGCCGAGTCCTCAGAGACGGTGCCCGAGCAGTTGATCGTCCTTGCGGTTGTAGCGGTGGGAGCACCCCTGATAGAGGAGGTCATCTTCCGCGGAATGCTGCTCTCCATTCTCAGAAGGTCGCTGAACCGGTGGCCAGCCATCTTGATCTCAGCAGCCATCTTCTCGGCCGTGCATCTCCTCGACCCCAACGCGATTGCCGTGATCCCCGGACTCTTCCTTCTCGGTGTTGCGCTTGGGTGGGTTGCCCTCAGACGCGGCAATCTTTCCCTCGCGATCGCCATGCACTCGGGTATCAACCTGCTGGCGGCCATCACGCTGTTGTATGGCGACTCACTGTTGAAGTGGGCAGAGGACCAGACGGGCCAACTCGAAGGCGTCGTTCGCTTGTTCTTCTGATGAGACACGACACGTCCATTGAGTCGCGAACCCGGGACTGATACGTTGGTGTGGCGCGGTGGTTCGGGAAGACATGGCGCGCGATCCATCGAATCTTGCGGTAACCGTGACCGGTGTCGCCGTGCTCATCGTGATAGGTGGCATCGCCTGGTTCGGTCTCGGAGCCGACGTGTCCGAACCATCATTTGCCGAAGCCGCAACGGTACAGGGGCTTGAATCAACTGCCATGCGCGTCCACGTTTCGGGCGCAGTGGCTTCCCCTGGCGTTGTTGAACTCCGCTCTGGATCGATCGTCGCGGACGCCGTGAGTGCAGCTGGGGGAGCGCTCAGCGATGCGGACCTGGCCTCGATCAATCTCGCAGCGCCGGTCAGGCCAGGCGAACGGATCGTCGTCCCCTCAAGCCAGATTGGGGCCAGGGGCGCCAGCTTGCCGGTCGACAGTGGTGTCGACCTGAATGCGGCATCGCGCTCAGAGCTCGAGGAACTTCCCGGCGTCGGTCCTGTGCTTGCCAGGCGGATCGTTGCGCACCGCATCGAACGCGGGCCGTTCCTCACGGTCGAGGACCTCCTCGACGTACCCGGTATCGGTGAAGCGAAGCTGGCCCAGATGAGAGACTCGATCAGCCATCCGTGAGCATCGAGATCTCGATCCCGGGCCGCTGGTGCCTACTCGCGGGCGTTGGGACATGGTGCGGGGCTGTTGCGGGGTTTGCCTCCCCAAGGTTCGGTGTGTTCGCGACGGTCCTGCTCATGGTTGCCGCCGTCGGTGCACGTCGTGTGTTCATTGGCGTCGGTGTCGTGTTCGCGATCCTCGGTGTCGTCTCGGGGGCTGTCGCCTCGGAGCGGATCGAAGCGATCGAGAGGGCATGGGTTCCCGACGGTCGTGTCGAGCTTGTCGTTCGTATCGCTGAAGAAGCGACGGAAGCGAGTTACTCGAGGGCCGTCGGAGAACCTCTGATGGTCGACGGTACGTCTTGGCATGGTCCACGAATCGCGATCCTCGGGCTCGACGCATCCATACCGGTGGGAGCCACGGTTACCGCCACAGGAGAGTTACGGCCACGCGTATCGCGAGTGCGGGATGAGATCGTTGCCGGTGTGATGCATGTCGACAACATCGTCGCAGTGCAGCATCCCACGAACCCGATCGTACGGGCAGGCAACGTGATCAGAACGAGGGTCACCGGTGTATACGACGGCTCGGCATCAGGCGACGGCTTGGTACGGGGTCTTCTCATCGGTGACACGGATCTCCTAACCGCCGGCGCGGAGGAGGATCTCAGACGGGCAGGCCTTGCCCACTTCATTGCTGTGTCCGGTTCGAATGTGGCGATGTTCCTCGTTGCGTGGTGGTTTGTCACCGCACCGATCTCAGTGAGACCGATACCGAGAGCTATCGGAGGGATGGTTGGTCTTGCGATCTTCGCTGTTGTAACTCGGTGGGAACCATCGGTGATACGAGCGTCTGTGATGGCAGCCGTACCCCTGGTCGGTGGGCTCGTCGGCATTCCCTTCGATCCGTGGATGGCACTTGGCACCGCGGTCACCGTGCTACTGCTCGCCTCGGGCCATCTTGCATTCTCCGTCGGGTTCCAGCTCTCTGTTGCGGCCACCGCCGGCGTGCTGATCGGAGTCGCATCGGCCAAGGGTCGGAAGCCCGGATGGCTGTACATCCCGCTGTTCGCCACGATGGGTGCCCAGTTGGTCGTCGCACCCATCATTCTTGTTGTGTTCGGGTCCGTCCCGCTTCTTGCGCCCGTCGCGAATCTGATCGTCGGGCCGATCGTTGCGGTCACGACCGCAGGGGGCGCCGTCGCCCTGATGCTTCCGTTCCTCGGTCCTGTGGTGAACATCGGATCGGAGATGATTCTTGCGGTTGCGCGTTCCGCGGCCGGAGGACCTCAGCTCGGCTGGATCGGTACGGCCGGAGCGGTGCTGGTGACAGGTGCGGTCGTCTGGAAGCCCACGCGTCCGCTCGGCGTTGCCGCCGTGGTGCTCTCGGCTCTGCTGCTCGTCGACTCCCGGGCACCTTGGCCGAGTGAGCCAACCCTGGTTGTGCTCGATATCGGGCAGGGCGACGCGATCCTTCTTCAGGAACCGACCGGACGTGCAGTCCTTGTCGACGGCGGCTCTGATCCTCGAGCGCTCGACAGGGCGCTTCGTCGCAACGGCGTGGGACGTCTCGACCTGGTTGTGGTGACCCACGGTGACCTCGACCACGTCGGTGGTGTCATAGAGATTCTCGGCTCGGGCAAGGTCACGGAG
>JAUVQC010000082.1 GCA_030598305.1 Actinomycetes bacterium | reverse complement strand
GTATTCACCGAACCTCAATTTCGGCCAGACGATCCGCATGGAGGTGCTCGAACCAATCCATGCGGTGGATGCTCTCCACTGCGCAACGGAGGTCGAGGCCGACATGAAGGCCAGGGCGCTCGCCGCGACACCAGGACCCCGCCGCTTCGATCCAGACCATGACGGCTGGTGGGACGACTACTCATACGAGATAGATCCGCAGTTCCCTCAACTGAAAGATCGTGTCGCCGAACATAGGAAGCTGCTTCTGACCTCTGACCTCTGACTGTCTGTACTCTGCGTTTCATGGACTACAAAACGATCATCGAACCGTTCCGGATCCACACCGTACAAGCCATCGACCTCCCTGACGTCGACGCCCGCGAGGCCGCGCTACAACGTTCGGGCTACAACCTCTTCGGGCTCCACGCCGATGAAGTGATCATCGATCTTCTCACCGATTCAGGCACAGGGGCGATGTCTTCGGAACAGTGGGCCGGCATGATGCGCGGCGACGAGACCTACGCCGGTAGTCGGTCGTTCTTCCGATTCGAGGAGACCGTCCAGAGGATCACGGGCTTCGATCACGTGATCCCGACGCACCAGGGCCGTGCGGCTGAGAAGATCCTCTTCAGCGTCGCAGTCGAAGAGGACAGCATCGTGCCGAACAACACGCACTTCGATACGACGAGGGCGAACGTTGAGTATCAGGGTGCTGAGGCCCGTGACATGGTCATACCCGGCGGTACGGATCCAGCAACGATCCTCCCCTTCAAGGGCAACATCGACATCGACCGGCTGCGAGCGACCCTGGATGAGGCAAGTGACCGGGTACCGCTCGTGATGATCACCGTGACGAACAACTCAGGTGGCGGCCAGCCGGTGTCGATGGCCAATCTGCGCGAAGCCCGCGCCTTGTGCGACGAATATCGCGTGCCGCTGTTCCTTGATGCTTGTCGGTTCGCAGAGAACGCATGGTTCATCAAGATGCGCGAAGACGGTTACGCGGATAGGACGCCTCGAGAAATCGCAGAGGAGATGTTCTCCTATGCGGACGGCGCGACGATGTCTGCGAAGAAGGATGGCCTTGGGAACATCGGCGGCTTCCTGGCCCTCAACGACTCGGAGTGGGCGCTGACCGCACGCAATCTGCTCATCCTCACCGAAGGTTTCCCCACCTACGGTGGACTTGCGGGGTACGACCTCGAAGCGTTGGCCGTTGGACTCAACGAAGTACTCGACGAGAACTACCTCAGATATCGCATCCGATCAACGGAGTACCTTGCCGAAACGGTCCTCGCGGGTGGGATGCCGATCGTACAACCTCCGGGTGGGCACGCTGTCTACCTCGACGCCGCATCGCTCCTCCCCAACGTGCCGGCACACCAGTATCCAGCGCAATCGCTTGCGATCGAGCTCTACCGTGCCGGAGGCGTACGAGGCGTCGAGATTGGCACGGTCATGTTCGGGAAGGTTGACCCCGAGGGCGGCCCCGACAGACCCGCTGCAATGGAGCTTGTCCGGCTTGCGATTCCGCGACGAACGTACACACAGAGCCACATCGATTATGTCGCCGAAGTGGTCATCGACGTCGCGAGCAGAGCCGACCAACTCGGTGGGTACGAGATCGTCGAGCAGGCTCCCTGGCTCAGGCACTTCACCGCGAGGCTCAATCCCCTGTAGGTCCCAGTCCGAGCATCGAGCGCACGGATCGGTCGAACTCGGGCGCCCGGTTGTACGCGGAGTGGCCCAGTGGCAGCGGGTACGGGTCTCCCTTCTTTGGGAATATCGGCCCAGCCGCGCTGCCATCGGAGAAAATCCTGAGATCCGGATCCGCCACCGGATTCTGACCGGCGGCGAACGCGTCCGGTGGGATGTCGTTGAGCGGATGGCCCGACCGGGCATCCCACGAGCCGCGCCGTCCTGCAGCCGTCTCACCCGATATCGCGCCGCCGATCGGATCGGTCAACCTGTACAGGTTCACCCACCGTTCCCGATCAAGGGCATCGTTGACCCGCTCGATCGGCCCGGTCATGTGAGCCGGGAACAGTCGCACATACAACCGCGTGATCGGGCTTCCATGGGTCAGTAGCGATACGTTCGAGAGCCACCCGTGGCCTCTCAGGCCATCGATCGCGGCGAGCGCCACAACACTGCCCTGGCTGTGGGCCGTCACGACAACGGCCGCGTCGCCCCCACCGTGGTCACCTCCACGCACAAGTGAGTCGATTCTGGTGCGTAGCTCAGGAATCGCTCTTCCCGAATATGAAGGGGGTGCAAGTGGATGGAACCACCGGGGCCAGAACGTCACGACATCCCACAATGTTCCGATCAGCTTTCGTGTCTGTTGGGAGCCGTAGGCCCTGCGGATCGCCCAGATCATGCCGACCGGGATGCCCACGGCGACGAACCAGGTTGTTCCTGTGACGATGGTCGACGGTAGGGAGTCAATAGCAGAGCGCAGCACATCCGGTGCAGTCGCTTGGACGGCAAGCAGAACGATTGCCCCGATCATGGCGACCGCCACCATCCATCCGAGGATGGACTCCACAGTGCGCACGTATACCCGTGCGTCGCGCTCATTCCTGACCGAGATCAACCATCCCCGTTTTCTTTGTGCACCCGCGAAGAACGATGCTCTGTCCTCCTCGAACCCGGCCGTCAACTCCTCCTCGAGGTCGGAGACATCGTTGGGATCCGTCGAGATGCGAACAGGCCCACGGACGATCCAGGCAACACCAAGTGCCAGGAACAGCGTGACGAGCCAGACAACGGTCACGATGCCGAAGGCGTCATAGAGGTACGTCGGGCTGATCGTCGGGCGACCTCCGAGCAGTCGAGCGGTGGCTGCACCGAACCCTCCGAGGATCGCCACCGCGACGAGGAAGCCGAAGAGCATCGCGACCACTGAGCCGAACGAACCGAAACCCACAGAAACCTCGGCGTCATCGGGTCCGAGTGGGCCACGAATAGACATGGACCGCCGCGGGTGAGTCGCCACCGCAACACTGAACAGCACGAGAGCAACGATCGAGGCGATCCATATCAGCCGCCATACCGACGCATACGGATCGAGCGCCACATTCCGCGCCGGGTCCTCGTATCCGGGCCACACCACTCCGGAGAGCATCGTGAGGCCAAGGACCACTGCGACGATGGATCGGTGCCAGACAACGAGCCTTCCGAGACGGTCCGATCCGCTCAGGTCTGTGGCGGGTGAGGGATCCCTGACAACCGCCACGCCGAAGGCACCGACGACGAGTAGCCCAAGGGCGCCGGTGCCGAGCATCCACTGGATCCACGGAGTTCCTACCGGTTGCAACCATGTCAACGTCCATGCCAGAACCCAAGCAAGTGCGGCCATTGCGCTCCCAAGGTGTAGTGAGGCGAACCCGCTGAGAGAGTCACCGCGGCGCCAGAAGGTCGGATCGGCGAAGGAGTCCTCAACAATGGCCTCATAGTCGCCCAACGAGGCATCATCGACCGTCTCATATCGGTCGATGGTCCGACGCGTCAACAGATACACGACGAGGATCACGAACAGAGGTATGAGGGCCCCGGCGACGAGTCGGCGACCAGGGGCACCCTCGAACACACCCCAACCGAACATGGAGACAACCCAGGTGCTCGAACGACAGGTGACGGAACCACCGCACTGCCAGGCGGCGAAGTCGATACTCATCTGACCTATCCAGATGACCGCATGCACGGTCACGGTCAATCCGATGAGCCTCAGTACGCCGACGGTGAAGCCGTGGTGTCGATCTGGGGACCCATCTCCATCATCGGATACGGCCGGGGGCAGCATCCAGCCCGCAACATTGAGGAACGCAAATGGCGCAAGAAACACCCAGAATGCCCTCGTTGCGGAGCCGGCGGTGAGTCCGCCCCACGAGTATGCCTCCTGCACATACTCGGCATCAGGTCTCTCATGTTTGAGACGGAAGAACGCAGCAGTCGAATCGCCTCGGACCCTGGCGATCTCATGGGAGTCGAGCATCGACTCTGGTGGGGTTCCCCCAACCCCGTGGACCATCAGCTCGACGCGGGGAGAGTGGCCCGAAGACCGGTCTTCGTAGTCGTGAATCTGTCGCATCTCATAGTTCTACCAGATGGACGGGCGCACAACGAGGAAACCTCACACCCACCCCAAGACGTCCAACAGCCATGAAGCGCCTCACACCGATCGTTGTCGTCCTCTCCCTTGTGCTGGCAGCGTGCGGGTCCTCTCGTGAAGTCACCGCATCAACGCAACATTCCATCGACCCAGACCGAGTCGTCGTGACAGTCGTTCAATCCGGTGGATGCATGATGATGGGTCCGAACTGCCCGACCTTTGTCGTGTATGCGAACGCACAGGTCGACCTACTTCGGACAGGTGGGCCCGATGCACCGGTCGATTCTTCAATCGTGGACGAATCGCTGATCACCGAACTTGTCACCGAGCTCGGGGAGGTTGACCTCGAGGCACTTCGGCAGCGGCTGCCCGCTGGCAAGTGTCAGGGCTGCGTCGACGGAACGGACACCACGTTCGTATTCCTGTTGCCATCGGGAGAGGTCACATTCAACAGCATCGACGAGAGGCTCGATCCATCAGAAGCCTTGTTCGCCAATGTGTGGAACATCATCGATACCGCCGGACGATCCCTGGACATGCCCATCGAGCAGCGATCCTGAGTTCGGGAAGCAACGAGAGAGAGGGACCTCCACCGAGGTCCCTCTCATGCAAACCGACCTACCGTGACGGCGTTCTGATCATGGCCATAAACGGCCTGGTTTCCAGATGCCGAGGTATCTGTCTCATGTCGATCCTGAGTCGACACGGCGGTCGGTCTCAAGTCGGTCTGTTCACCTCCACCGTCGCGCTGATGTCTCTCGCTGTCAATGACTAATCGGACACCGGACATCGCAACGCTTCGCTCTCGAAGCGTCCTGCTCCCGGAAGTCCGATTACCGTGAAGCCATGCAACGAACTGTGTTCGATCCAGACCATCAACTCTTTCGGGAATCCGTCCAGCACTTCATGGAGAAGGAGATCCTCCCCCACGTCGACGAATGGGAGCGAGCTGGAATCGTTGACAAGGAGATGTTCCGAAACGCGGGCAGAGCTGGACTTCTCGCCATGGAGGTACCCGAGTCGTACGGAGGGGGTGGCGTTTCAGATTTCCGATTCAACGCGGTGATCACAGAGGTATTCACCGCCGGTGGGGCCGGTTCATCAAGCATGTGCATCACGTTGCACAACGACATCTGTGTGCCGTACTTCACGACCTACTGCACCAAGGCGCAGAAGGACAGATGGCTCCAGGGACTCGCAAGCGGCGACCTCATGACGGCCATTGCAATGACGGAGCCCGCCACCGGCTCGGACCTCTCTCGAATCGCGACCACGGCGAAGCTCGAGGGCGACACGTACGTCGTCAACGGATCCAAGACGTTCATCACCAACGGCATCAACGCGGATCTCGTCATCATCGTGGCGAGAACTTCCGATGACCCACATGCCGGCCTGACACTGCTCGTGGTCGAGGACGGAATGGATGGGTTTGCTCGTGGGCGCAACTTGGACAAGATGGGGCTTCACGCCCAGGACACTGCCGAGCTGTTCTTCGATGACGTGGCGGTACCCGTGGCGAATCGCCTCGGGGAGGAGGGCATGGGCTTCTTCCAACTCGTCGCGAACCTTCCCCAGGAACGGCTCTCGATCGCAATCGGCGCGGTGGCAGGTGCCGAGGCGGCACTGGACCTGACCCTGGACTACGCCAAGGAGCGCCAGGCGTTCGGTAGGCCCATCGGTCGGTTCCAACACAATCGCTTCGCCCTAGCCGAGGCCAGAACCGAGGTTGACATCGGACGAGTCTTCGTCGACCGACTACTCGAGGAGCACGTCAGGGGCGACCTCTCGATCGAGCAGGCTGCCGAGGCGAAATGGTGGACGACAGAGATGCTCCGTCGGGTCGTTGACATGGGTGTCCAGATGCACGGCGGATACGGCTACATGATGGAGTACCCGATCGCTCGAGCGTTCGTGGATGCTCGTGTACAGACGATCTACGGCGGGACCACCGAGATCATGAAAGAGATCATTGGCCGGGGAATGGGTGTCTAGTGCTCTGACCACGAACGTTCGGGGTCAGAGCACTTGCTACGCGTTCCTTCGGAGATGCTCCGCAGGGCCGCGATCTCGCTACCCGATTGGGCCTGCGCCCACGGGGTGGTAGGGCAGGTACTCTGCAGTCCACATCTCACCATCGATCGCCGCCTCGAGATCATCAACCTTGTCCGCAACACCTTCTTCGATCGCCTTGCGGGCAACCGATATTG
>JAUVQC010000137.1 GCA_030598305.1 Actinomycetes bacterium | reverse complement strand
TGAGGATCATGGTGGTCACACCAGAGTCACGCCACGCGTCGAGGCGGTCTGCGATTCGTTCCTTCGCGCCGATAAGGGCCAATTCGTCGATGAGGGCATCCGGCACTGCCATCGTGGCCTCCATCTTCTTCCCTTTCAGATAGAGGTCCTGAATCTTCTCAGCCTCAGCCTCGTATCCATAGCGACAGGCGAGATCGTTGTAGAAGTTGCGGCCCTTTGCACCCATACCCCCGATGTAGAGGGCGAGGAATGGTTTGACCGAGAGCCGGCCGCGATCGATGTCGTCTGTAACCACCGCGCTCAGCGTGGGAGCGATATCGAACCGATCAGCCTTGTTGTCCTCACCGGACAGTTCGAAACCTTCGGCCAGCTGGGATCCGTAGATGTCCGACATCCTTTCGGGTGAGAGGAACACCGGGAGCCAACCATCAGCGATCTCTGCGGTGAGGGTGACGTTCTTCGGCCCTATGGCGGCGATGTAGATCGGCAGACTCAGGTTCTTTGGTCGATGCATGAGTTTGAGTGGCTTCCCCAGACCTGTCGCCCCTTCACCGAAATATGGGAGCTGGTAGGTGGCGCCATCGAATGTGACTGGTTCATCCCGCTTCAACATCTTGCGCACGATCGCCACGTATTCCCTGGTGACACCGAGCGGTTTGCCGTAAGGACGGCCGTGCCAACCCTCCACGACCTGGGGTCCCGACACACCGAGGCCGAGGAGAAAACGACCATTCGACATGATGTCGAGGGTGGATGCCGTCATCGCGGTCATACCAGGGGTCCTGGCCGGCATCTGGAACACCGCAGACCCGACTCTGATACGTTCCGTCCTTGCGGCGATCCACGCGAGCGGTGTGAGCGCATCCGAACCGTATGCCTCTGCAGTCCAGACGCTGTCGAAGCCGAGGTCCTCAGCGGTCGAGATCAGCGTGAAATCATCAGCGATTGCGGTCCCGAAGTATCCGATGTTGAGTCCAAGTTTCATGGCACGACGGTAGTGCGAAATCAGGAGCCGGAAGTCCGATCGCCGTCACCGCCGCGCCCGACATCCGTTTCTGTCACACACGATCTGTAGCGTCCTCGTCACAAGGAGGCCATCATGATCATCGATTGCCAGATATGCGACATGCGAGAAACCAGTGCCTGTGACGACTGTGTCGTATCAGCGCTGGTCGGAGAGGATGGAATCCTCGAATTGGGAGAGGCCGAGCAGTCGGCCATCGAGTCGATGAGTAGGGTCGGCCTCGTTGCGCCAATACGGCTCGTCGTCAACGAACACCTGAGATAGCACCCGGGCCCGTCGCCCCTATCGTTGCCACATGGATCTGCTAGCGGCCTTCGCCGTCATCGAGTCTCGAACGTCTTGCACCATCGGCGTCACCGACACTCGCCCGCTCCCCGAGGAGGAGGCAAGGATCGTGAGCCGCGTTGACAAGGGCCTCCACGGCGGCCTCTCGTTCACGTACGCCCATCCTGAGACCGCTTCGAGGCCCGCAGTCTCTTTCCCGTGGGCGTCGTCGATCATCGTCGCAGCTGTGCCGTACCTCGGTGACGGCGACGGGGAGCGCGACGATCGGACCGTTGCACGTTTCGCCGACGGTGACAGGTATGAGCACCTGCGCGAGGTTCTCGGTCAGATTGCCGGGCAACTCACGCAACGTGGGCATCGCGTCGAGGTCGTGTTCGATGACAATCGCCTCCTCGATCGACCGCTCGCCGTGAGGGCAGGTGTGGCGTGGCCGGGGAAGTCCACCATGGTCCTCACGCCGGGTTCTGGCCCGTGGATCTTGCTCGGATCCGTCGTTACGGATGCCGAACTCCCTGTATCCAAGCCGATGCAGCGGTCATGTGGCACCTGTGACGCGTGCATGCCTGCCTGTCCCACGGATGCCATCATCGCGCCGGGTGTGCTCGACGCGAGATTGTGCATCTCTGCCGTGCTCCAGTCACGAGGAACCATCGATCCAGCGTTGCGGCCAGCCATCGGCGCACGGATCTATGGCTGTGATGAATGTCTTGTTGCCTGTCCGCCCGGTCAGCCTGCGTTGCGTCGGCGGTCTCCAGCCACCACCGTTCTCAGCCCCGCGCACGTGCTGATACTGGACGATGAGGAGCTCGAGTTGATTGTTGATCGGTGGTACGTGCCGTCTCGCCGAATGCGGTTCGTGCGGCGCAACGCGCTTGTCGCGCTCGGCAACTCCGGGGATGAGTCGTCACTCGAGCTTCTCTCGATGTATCTCATCGGGGACGATGAGCTGCTCGTAGGACATGCGGCGTGGGCGATCGGACGCATCGGTGGCTCGCGGGCCACATCGATCCTTCGATCGGCGCTTTCACAGACGAAGTCGGAACCTGTGCGCGGCGAGCTCGTTCCGGCGATCGCCGCCTCTGGCCGAGGTGGGGTCTACGCTGATGCCCTACCTGCTCGTCAATCGCACACCCAGGACTCGGCCAACTCGGAGGAGGCAGCCAGGTGACCGCACTCTTCGGAATTCCGCTACTCATCGGCATCCTGCTGATGTTGGCGTGGATCGTAGCCACAGCCGTGGCAGCCACCGTTCGTGGATGGGAACGGGTCGATCCCGAATTGCGGTTCGGCCAGACAGGCCGCCTCGTGCTCGCGGGCATCATCGGCTTCGGTATGGCGGGGATCTCTGCCCTTTATGCGGGATGGCCATCCCCCCTTGCTGTCGGTGCAGGACTCGCTGGCATCGCTGGACTCATCGGAGTGTCGATCTGGCTGGGGCCCGAGTCGGATCGCTGACCGTTGCTCATCGTATCTGACGTCCACGGCGCGGCTGAGGCCCTTGGGAGGGTCGCAGCGAGAGGCGAACCTCTGCTCGTCCTTGGCGACCTGGTCAACCTCATCGACTACAGAACGAGTGAAGGGATCGTTGCGGACGTCGTCGGCAAGGACCTCGTCAAACGGATCTCGGTGTTGCGTTCGCAACGGCGACGGGCGGAGGCCAACGATGCTTGGCACGCCGCAACAGAGGGTCGTCTCGAGGAGATCAACGAAGAAATAGGCGAGCTGATGGCCGAGGAGTACCGATCGGTGTGCGCCGCACTCGATGGAGCAGAGGCATACGTGACCTATGGGAATGTCGATCGTCCCGACATGTTGCGTGACCATCTCCCTGTCTCAGCCCGATTCGTCGATGGAGAGACATGTGAAGTGGAAGGTTTGACTGTTGGCTTTGCGGGCGGGGGAATCCCACGGATAGGTACGGCTGGCGAGGTGGATCCAGCGGACATGGCATCGAAACTCAGCCAGTTGGGCCCTGTCGACATCTTGTGCACCCACGTCCCCCCTGACGTGACGCCGCTCGCTGCCGATGTCGTTGGTCGGACTCGAAAGGCATCCAAGGAGATCCTTGACTACGTCTTGGAGCACCAGCCAGCGATCCACTTCTTCGGGGATATCCACCAACCCCAGGCCACCACCTGGCGAGTCGGAGCGACAACGTGTATCAACGTGGGGTACTTCAGGGCGACTGGTAGGGCATACCGCCATGGTTGAGATCGACCTTGATCGCCTCGCTGACGCCTACCGGCTGCGGCCGATGTCCGTTCATGCCC
Source organism: Actinomycetes bacterium (assembly GCA_030598305.1). Next base: position 778 of record JAUVQC010000137.1, on the reverse strand, counting down.
ACGCCAGGGCAGTCACATCGGCCAGAGGGTGTTCGGGCTGGCTTCTGGACATCGGCGGGGGCGCCGGACAGCATGCGGCAGCATGGCGGGCGGGTGGCATTCATCCAGTGGTTGTCGACCCGTCAACCGCCATGCTCGAGCGAGCCAGCGAGCACATTGGCGTGAGTCTGGTCCGGGCGGAGTCGGCGCGCCTGCCGTTTCGGGACGGTGAGTGCGGACTCGCGTATTTCCATCTCTCCATCCACTACGGCGATTGGAAGCAGGCGATCGACGAAGCGTTCAGGGTTGTTGGGTCGGGGGGACGCATCGAAGTGTGGACGATCGCCCCGAGCGCTATCGAGCGTTCATCCCTTGGTCGTTGGTTCCCGAGAGTGGTTGAGATCGACACAGCCCGATTCCCCGATCCGGGTGACATCGCATATCACTGCGCATCACTGGGCGGCACCGTTGGGACCGAGGTGTCCGCAGAGCCCATCAGCCGTCGTGTTGCAGACTGGCGCGACGCCGTGCGCGGTCGCTTCGTGAGCACGCTTCAGCTCCTCGACGATGACGAGATCGAGGAAGGCCTGGCTGATTTCGCCTCAGAGTTTCCGGATGAGGAATCCGAGTATCCATACCACTTGGAGCTCACGAGGATCAGCACGGTCGTCTGACCGCTACCCTGACCTTGGTAGGAACGAAAAGGAGAAACGATGGTTGAGGGCACCGTACAAAAGGTCGAGATAGACGCCTCGCCGCAACATGTGTATGAGGTGGCACTCGACCTCGAGGCCTACAC
>JAUVQC010000110.1 GCA_030598305.1 Actinomycetes bacterium | reverse complement strand
CTCAGACCGCCTTGTGTTTGTCCAGTAGCCGCGTGCGTATGTCCGGCTCGAGTCTCCTGACTGCGTTTGTGATCAATTCGCGCGACAGCCTCGCGAGATGGTCCTCGACGAAAACCTCAACTGCGGACGGACGTCGAGCCGAGAGCTCGCGCATCGTCCATCCAATGGCTGTCTGGCAGAACCGACGGTCATCATTGGCCAGTTCACCAGCAGTCGCGAGAAACTGATCATCGAACCCGGAGGAAGGTTCTGTGTGTGCAAGCAGGTTCACGAACCCGACCAGGGCGGAGCGCCTCGTCCACAATGTCCTAGAATCATGCCAGCCGAGGAGTGCGACATGATCGGCTCGATCGCCCTCCTTCATGAGACGGTTGAGAATCTTCACGCTGAACCAGTCACACGTGTTCCAGTCATCAAGGGCACCGTCATCGAGGGTGGCCCTGATGCGAGGAAGATCGACAGCGGAGAGCAGTGCCGCCGGCATGAGTACGTGTTCCATGATGGCTACGCCAGCAAGTCTGACTTCAGTGATCGGGTGTGAGCACAGAGCAAGTGCGTCTGAAACGGGATCGTCGTGCTGCTTGCTGTCCCACCAGTGGATACCGACGCGGCGGACGCCGGCCATCGCAACACCATAGAATTCTGCACCCTTGACATAGTTCGTCCACCAGTCTCGCTTCGATGGTTCGGCAAGCGACTTCAGGTCGTGCTCGAGCTCGGTGGTGTCAGTTGTCATCGGAGGGCAATGTCCACGCTCTCGTAACCGTGGATCACGAATGCAGGATGGCGCGTCGGTTCCGTGGTGAGCTGAGCCCTCGGGAAGCGCTTGGTGAATCTTTCGAGAACCGTTGCGACTTCCAGTCGGGCCAGCGGTGCACCGATACAGTGATGGAGACCCCACCCGAAGGTCACATGTGTCGGATCGCCGCGTGACACGTCGAAAACGTCAGGACGATCCCACTTACGCGGGTCGCGATTCGCCGAGCCAAAGAGCATCGCGACCTTCTCACCCTGACCGATGGACTGACCTGCAACCTCGTATTCATCGGCAAGCACCCAGCGTTCAAACAACTGCAACGGCGAGTCATATCGGAAGAGCTCTTCGGCGGCTGTGCGTGGGTTGACCTCGCCCGACGCGATGCGCGCCAGTTCGATCGGATGCTGGAGAAGGGCGGTGAAGCCGTTTCCGAGTGTGTTGACCGTCGCTTCGTGACCGGCGTTCAGCAGGAGTACGACGGTCGAGATGATCTCTTCGTCCGAGAGGTGACCGTCCTCTGTCTCGGCCAGGCAGAGACCAGAGACGAGGTCGTTGGTCGGGTGGGCACGTCGTTCAGCGATGAGATCGCTGGTCCACGAGGCGAATTCGGATGATGCGTCGATCGCGGATTGGATCTCGTCGTCTGCGGTTGTGAGCTCGTACATCTTGACCATGCGATGTGACCAATCCAACAGCAGATCGCGGTCTTCGAAAGGCGCTCCGAGAAGTTCGCACATGACGAGAAGTGAGAATGGCTGTGCGAGGTCCGCGAGAAGGTCAAAGGCATCCGGATCTGCATCATCGAGGAGGTTATCGACAATCTCGATCATCCTGGGCTCGAGACCGGCAACACGCTTCGGTGTGAACTCGCGGGACAGGAGTGTTCGGATTCGCGTGTGCTCTGGCGGCTCGAGCTGCAGGATCGACCATCGCTCAAGGTCCGTGAAGGGTTTCCAAGCCTCTGGGGGCGGTGCGATCCCGACATCATCGTGGTCGAGGACATGTTCGAAGGTACGACCAAGGCTTCGGTCTCGCAATGTGCGGTGGATGTCCTCATGGCGTGTGAGGAACCACATCTCCTGGCCGTTCTTGTGCTTGGCCTGTCGAAAGATCGGAGTCTCCTCGCGAACGGCGTTGAGCGTTGGGTAGGGATCCTGAAGGAATCCGGGATCGTGGAAGTCGATCATCATCGTTGCGGGGGTCAGCGCGGCGCCATACGCAGAGCGCCGTCGATTCGGATCGTCTCGCCGTTCATGTAGCCGTTCTGGATGAGTTCGACGGCCAAGGATGCGTAGTCATCCGGGGTACCGAGACGCTTGGGGAACGGCACGTTGGCGGCCAGAGCCTGGCGCATTTCGTCGTTGAGCCCGGCGAGAAGAGGGGTATCGATGATTCCGGGTGCAATGCAGTTGACGCGAATGCCGACGGATGACAGATCCCTAGCCATGGGGAGCGTGAGCCCGACCACACCACCTTTTGACGCGGAGTACGCGGTTTGTCCGATCTGACCGTCGAAGGCGGCAACCGAAGCTGTATTGATGATGACGCCTCGCTCTCCGTGCTCGCCTGGATCGTTCTTCGCCATTACGGAAGCCGCTTGGCTGGCGACGTTGTAAGTGCCGATGAGGTTGACCCTGACAACGGTCCCAAACGCGTCGAGGCTCCCAGGTGTCCCCTCGCGGTCGATCGTTCTCGCCCCTATTGCAATACCTGCGCAACTGACAGCGATGCGCAGTGGTGCGTCCTCCGCTGCGAGCGTCACTGCTTGGGCGATCGCATCGGAGTCTGTCACATCGGCTTGGAAGAATCGTGTTCCTCCTCCGAGTCGCTCAGCCGTGGCGTCGCCTGACGCCGAGTTGAGGTCGATGATCGTGACGATCGCTCCCCGCTCAACCAATGCCCCTGCTGTTGCTGCTCCGAGTCCGGACGCTCCACCTGTGACGACTGCTGCTGATCCTGAGATGTCCATGGGTCGATGCTAACGCCGCGTCGCAACGGCTTGACCACTCGGTTAGATTCTCGACATGGATACCCAACACATCGACGCAGCCATCGAGGAACTTCAGCTCGCCAGGACCAGATGGGCGCGGTTACCCATTGCCGAGAAGCTTGGCTATCTCGATGGTCTACGCACTGCCACTTACGAACACTCACGCCGATGGGTAGAACATGCAACCAAGGCAAAAGGTCTCACGATGACCTCCCCCATTGCCGGTGAGGAATGGATAGCGGGCCCCTTCGGGGTCATCGATGCGCTGAACAGTCTTGAGGTGACCTTGAGCCGCGTTGCCGACGGCACCGATGTGCTCAAGGGGCACCGTGTTCGTACGAGGTCGGGCGGTCAGGTGGTCATTGACGTCATGCCTACCACGGCAGTTGAGAGGCTCCTGTTCTCCGGATCAAAGGCGGAAGTATGGATGGACGCTTCGATCACACCGGACAACATCCGTGACCATGTCGCCGAGTTCTACAGCGAGGAGGACCCAGAGGGCGCGGTTTGCGCTGTGATGGGTGCAGGGAACGTGGCTTCCATCGCCCCGCTTGATATCATCCACAAGCTCTTCAACGACGGCGAGGTCGTGGTCCTCAAGATGAACCCCGTCAACGAGTACTTGGGTGAGGTGTTCGAGGACATATTCAGTGATCTCATCGCTGAGGGCTATGTGAGGCTCATATACGGCGACGGTGCCGTGGGTGCCCACCTTGTGACCCACGATGGCATTGACACGATTCACCTCACCGGATCCGCAAACACCTACAACGCGATCAGATACGGCGCAGGAGAAGAGGGTCGCATCAATCGTGAGCAGGACGCGCCGATCAATGACAAACCGATCTCAGCGGAGCTCGGTGGCGTCAATCCAACCATTGTTGTGCCGGGCGACTGGTCAAAGGCCGATCTCAAGTTCCACGCTGACCATGTGGTGAGCCAGAAGATGAACAACTCAGGCTTCAACTGTGTCGCCGCACAGATTCTCGTACTCCCGGAGTCGTGGGAGCTGACCGACGCGTTCCTCGACGAGGTACGAAGCCAACTCGCAGGCCTCGATGACCGCTACGCCTACTATCCGGGTGTCGGCGACCGATGTGCGGCGGTGGTTGCTGGATCTGGAACGGTCGAATCCTTTGGGGAGGAACACAAGCGCTTCCTCGTGACCGGCCTCGACCCGACAGCGACCGAAGATGCCGCTTTCACCACGGAGTACTTCGCACCGGTGTTATCGGTCGTGAAACTCTCGAGTCCTGATGTCGCCACGTATCTCGAGAACGCCGTGACGTTTGCAAACGAAGTGCTCGACGGCACACTTGGTGCAACGCTGATCATCCATCCGAAGACGGAGAAGGCGAACGAAGAGGCGTTCGACAAGGCGATCGAACGTCTTGATTACGGCGGGATCGGGATCAACATCTGGAACGCTGCGGTGTATCTCCAATCCCGCTGCCCGTGGGGCGCGTACCCGGGTCACACGCGAACAGATATCGGAAGTGGCGTCGGCGTTGTTCACAACACCGTGATGCTCGCAAGAAGCCAAAAGTCCGTGTACCGGGCACCGTTCGCCCCTTATCACCGAACAGCGACCAAGGGAGAACTCCACCTCGCGCCGAAACCGATCTGGTATCTGTCGAACAAGAGCATGCACAGGACCACGGAGCTGCTCGTCGACTACAGCGCCACGGGCAGCACAGGTGATCTCATGAAGCTGATGGCCTCAGCGATGCGGGGTTGATCGCTCGACACCAAGATCATTGAGTGCTTCGGCCACCTCACGGAGCGGAAGACCCATCACATTCGCCCGTGATCCCACAACGCGTTCGATGAGTCGGCCATCCTCGCCCTGGATGCCGTATGCACCGGCCTTATCGAACGGGTGGGTATCGACGATGTATCGATCGATCTGTTCCTGAGCCAGCTCTTTGAACGTGACCCGCGTCTCGGCAACGCCGAACCTCTGCCCCTCTCCACCGATGGCGATCCATCCAGTGAGCACGGAATGAGTCGTGCCACTGAGGGACGCGAGCATGGTTGAGGCGGTATCGGCATCCATCGGCTTGCCAAGTGCCTCGCCGTTGAGTACGACCATCGTGTCTGCTGCGACAACAACTTCGTTCTCGGTCCGATTGACGGACCTGGCCTTGAGCTCAGCAATGCGCAGAACAGCTTCCTGGGCGGACTCGCCATCGTGGAGTGACTCATCAACATCTGGTCGGCGAACGTCGAGAGCGAAGCCAGCGGCGGTCAACAGAAGCGATCGTCGAGGAGATCCAGAAGCGAGGACGAGATGCAAGGTTGTCTATCCGAAAGCAGAGATGCCGGTGATGGCCTGGCCGAGGACGAGGGTGTGGATCTCGTTCGTTCCCTCATAGGTGTACACAGACTCGAGGTTGTTCATGTGCCGGATCACCGGGTACTCGAGCGTGATTCCTGCGGCTCCCAGGATACCTCGCGCTTGTCTCGCGACGTCAAGAGCCATCTTCACGTTGGTGTACTTTCCATAATTGACATGTTCCGCGGCGAGCGTGTCGTCATCACGTTTTCGGCCGAGGTGGACCGCGAGGAGCATCCCGCTGTTCACACCGACCATCATCTCGACGAGCTT
>JAUVQC010000015.1 GCA_030598305.1 Actinomycetes bacterium | reverse complement strand
TCAGCGTCGTCATCGTCGAGGCCAAGGGACTCAATGGTCGCGTCCTTGATCTCGGACTCTGCATTCTGACGCTCATGCTTCTTGACGATCGTGCCGAGGTCCTCGAGCTTCGACTTTGCGAACCCTTCGACCTTTTCGTAGATCTCGTCAGAGAAGTCCTCGACGAGCTTCCACTCGACGGGCTCAGGCTCGCCATGCTTCTCGAGCAACTCGAGCTGGAGATCGACGAGTACTGCGATGTACTCCTTCGCAAGCTCGAGCCCTGCAGCAACGGTTGCTTCGTCGGAGGCCTGCTGGCCCTCCTGGACCATGCGGTAGCCGTTCTCGGATGCGCCAGCCTCGACCATCGAGATGTCGATGTTGCCGTCTGCATTGCGCTTTCCAGCAACGACGATCTCGAACACGGCTTCTTCGCCCTGTTCATAGGTTGGGAATGGAATCCACTCACCATCGGCGAGTGCAAGCCTGATCGCGCCGATCGGGCCTTCGAACGGAATCGGGCTGACCGTGAGGGCAGCAGACGCTCCGTTGAGCGTGATGATGTCGTGGGGATTCTCGAGGTCAGCGGCAAGGACGGTGCCAACGACGTGTGTGTCGTGGCGGTAGCCCTTGGCGAAGTTCGGACGCAGCGGACGGTCGATCAGGCGATCTGCGAGGATCGCCTTCTCGGATGCTCGTCCTTCACGGCGGAAGAACGATCCGGGGATCCGGCCTACAGCGTAGGTGCGTTCCTCGACATCAACGGTGAGCGGGAAGAAATCCACGCCCTCCCTGATGCTGCGCTTTGCAGTTGCGGTCACGAGGACCTCGGTGTCTCCGATGCGAGCAACGACTGCTCCATCGGAGAGTTGTGCGAGCTTTCCAGTGCTCAGCGAGATTTCTACCTCGCCAACACGCCCGCGGACGGTGGTCTCTGCCACTCGTTTCTCCTTTTGTATGGGAGGAGGCCCAATTGGCAGTGGTCGACATTCGAGGGAAACCTCGCAACAGCGACCACTGACAACTGGATCACTTCCTCCATCGTTTGGTCGGTCTAGATACGACTGAAGGCGGCCGAAGCCACGCTCTGGTCAGAGCTAGCGACGCAGCCCTGTCTTTGCGATCAGGGTCCGGTAGCGCTCCACATCTTGTTCCTGGAGGTACCGAAGCAGTCGCCGACGCTTGCCGACCATCATGAGTAGACCTCTCCGGCTGTGATGGTCCTTCTTGTGGACCTTCAGATGCTCGGTGAGGTGATTGATACGCTCCGTCAGCAACGCGACCTGAACCTCCGGCGAACCGGTATCCGTGTCGTGTGTGCCATATTCATCTACAACAGTTTGCGTGTCGTTCACGAGGTACTTTCTTACGCGAGTAAGTGGTCGGGCGATTGCCCAAGGGGCATGATAGCAAGATGTGGCTCTATCCAGCACACTCCATGGGCCCGACGACGATCAGCCGCGGTCGTCATGCACGGCTGACGACCGCCTCTACCTCGATCTCGACGAGCCACTCCGGATCAAGAAGTGCCGCGACAACGACCATGGTGGCGGCTGGTTCGGAGTCTCCGAAGATCTCTTTGTGCGCACTACCGATCTCGTCGGCGTCACCCGGATCGGTGATGAACATCGTGGTCCGCACCACGTCCTTCAAGGAACCGCCAAGGCCTTCTATGGCCTGCCGTGCGATCTCCGCGCATCGAAGCATTTGGGCATGTGCACCCTTAACGAGGTCCTCACCTGGCGCGGGAACCGGAGCGGTTCCCGCGACGCGGATCGTATCTCCCACGCGAACCGCACGGGAGAAGCCGAACGTGACCTCGTAGGGTGAGACTCCATGGAAGTGGCTGCGGTCCATAGTGTCAGAGGGTAGGTGGAGGCTCAAGAGGAACGCTGTGGGCATTCCAGCCTTCCTGGCTACTTGACAGACATACGAATGGTGCCCCCTCCGCCACCGCCCGACCAGACGGGGGTACGGTGCTTTCGATCGTTCCAAACGCAACTTCCCGGTTCGGCCACCTCGGCCTTGATGCAATCCGACACGGCCTCGTGGTCGAGCACGGACGTATGCGCGCTCCACACGCGCCTGAACGCCAGCAGTGGGCTGAGGGGAACCATGTAGCGCGCAGCGATACCTCCGTCGCGCTCAAGGTTGTAGACACGCAACCCCTCTGGACTGTCCCTGAAATTCGTTACTTCCGCGTCGAGGTTCCGTATAGCGATCACCTCGACGCCCGAGGCATCCCCGAGGTGTTCGCGCACGTCCCGGCACTCGCCATCGGTGCAACGCTCCGTTTCGAAGCCACCATTGTCCGGGATCCATGGGCTGATCCCACCGGCACTCTGAAGGCTTCCAAGGACACCGCCGGCGATCGCTGGATCGAGCAGCGCTGCGCCGATGTAGCCGTCGATGGGAGGATTCGTCCGGTCATCGAGATTCCCGATCATTGTCACGCCCACCGCCCCACCCCTCGAATGGTGCAACGAGTAGATCGTGCTGTAGCGGAGGGAGAGAGTCCGAATCAGTCTGTCGAGAGCCTGAGCCGCTCGTTCCGTCGACGCCATCCTGCTCGCCTCCGTCGATGTCCTTCCATGGCCGACCTCCTTGTAGTCGAAGGCGGCAACCCTGTCCTTGGACACGCCGAGGCGCTCAAGGAGCGTGTCGAAGTCGTCGGCAGACCCCCCGTTGCCGTGGACAAGGACGTAGAACGGTTCGTCATCGCGTCTTCGTCTCGTCTGCACGAGTACCGCTCCGCCAACGACGACGCTGATGCCAGCGACTCCACCGAACCCGACAGGGCTCGTCGGGGCTGTTGGTGTAGGCAGGTGAATGGCGCTATGGACCACGGGAGCCGGAGACAGAACCAGGCCCTCTCCTGGGACCATCGATTCGTCCGATACACCGACCGGAACCACAAGGACCAATCCGGCAACAAAGAGGGACAGCATCCCACTCCTTCTCCCGGAAGTGCGAAGCCATGCCCAGCATGTCGCAATGTCCGCTACGAATCAAGGGGGCCGATTGGCGGGCGTCAGCCCGTGAGAAGCAATCTCGCTTGATCGATGTCCTGCTCTATCTGGGTGACGAGCGCTTCGATGGACTCGAAATGACGCTCATCGCGAAGTCGGTCGATGAAGCGAACACGCAGCGCCTTGCCATAGAGGTCAGCGTCCATATCCAGCAGGTGCACCTCGATCGTTTCGTCGCCACCACCGAACGTTGGTCGCGTGCCGACGTTACTAACGCCCTCATAATCAATGCCGTCGATTCGACAGCGTACCGCGTAGACACCGGTCGCTGGCCTCACGAGACATTCGGGCATGGTGATGTTCGCAGTCGGAAACCCGATCGTACGTCCGCGTTCGTCACCCGGAACGACCGTGCCCTCTATCTCAAACGGTTTGCCGAGCATCCTCGATGCCAGAGCGACGCCACCCGACGCGATCGCAGCTCGGATCGCACTCGAACGAACCTCCGTGCCGTAGATGTCGACGATCGGAGTTGCGACAACATCGAATCCGTAGTCGGCTCCACAGATGCGGAGTGTGTCAACGTTGCCCTCGGCATGGAATCCAAAGCGAAAGTCTTCGCCAACAGATACAAGGGCGGCATTGAGTCCGTCGACAACGTAGGCCTTGACGAATTCGTCGGGTGAGAGCTGACGAACGTCATGGTCGAACTCGATCACGGCCACGCCGTCCAATCCGAGATCATCGAGCATCTCGATGCGTCGGTCCAATGGAGCCAGTGCGGGTGGAGCAGGCATCCCGGTTACGACCTCGTCAGGATGTACGGCGAATGTCATCGCAATGACCGGCATGTCCCCTGACCGTTCGTGCAAGTTGCGAAACACCGCCGCATGGCCGCGGTGTACGCCGTCGAACACACCAATGGCGATCGCGGTCTGGCCCCCTGTGTCCCAGGCCGACGGGTCGTTGCGGTAGATCTTCATGACAGCACTACTTCGGGTCGCAATGCATTCCGATCACGACGGTACACGGCGATCAGATCGCCGCGACGATCACCAATACGAATGGACGACTCCCTGTCTGTTCCGTCCGGAAGCAGGATCTCGGGGAGTTCCCTCCCGTTCCTCACTGCCTGCACCATCGCCTCGTCCACTCGAATCTCGGGGAGATCAGCGAGGGCTTCTGTCGGCTTGATGAGAAGTCGTTCGATGTCGCTCGCTTCCCCTGCAGCAACTGCGTCTTCGACTGATACAGCATCGGACACATTCAACGCTCCGATCCTGACGCGGCGAAGCGCGGTCAGATGCGCACGGCCACCCAGGGCACGTGCCAGGTCGTCAGCAAGGGTGCGCACATATGTCCCGGTCGAACAGACCGTGCGGAACGTCACCTCGGGGTAGTCCGATGGTGCAAGGTCGACGAGTTCCAGTCGGTGGATCATGACAGGCCTGGCCTCGCGTTCGACGATCTTTCCTTCCCTCGCCAGTTCGTACAGTCGACGACCCTCGACCTTCCGTGCCGAGACCATCGGGGGAACCTGCAAGATCTCTCCCCGGAATCGAGCCATTGCAGCTTCCACCTCTTCGGACGTCACGTGGAGTGGCTCCCGCGACAGAATCGCTCCGTCGGCGTCGAGCGAGTCGGTTGCTACTCCGAATTGAGCCGTCGCGAGGTACTCCTTGCGCGCGCCCTGTACGAACCGCAGGAGCCTCGTTGCACCGCCGATACCAAGGACGAGGAGTCCGGTGGCGAGCGGGTCGAGCGTTCCTGCGTGACCGACCTTGCCCCCGACCCTGCTGCGCACCTTGGCGACCACATCATGTGACGTCCATCCCGTTGGCTTGTCGACCAACAAGAAACCGGTGGTGACAGGATCTGTCACGACAAGTGGGCCACGATCTGTTCGACGATGTCGGACGGCTCGGCCGAGGACGTGAACCCCGCAGCGTTGTGATGACCTCCGCCGTCAAACGATCGAGCAATTTCCGCGACATCCACACCGCCTCTCGACCTGAGGCTCCCTTTGATGACTCCGGCCTTCTTCCTCTTCAGGAGGCAGGCCACCTCAGTGCCTCTCGCCATCCGAACGAGATCGATGAGTCCGTCCGTTTCGTGGTAACCGATCTCAGCCGCCCTTAGGTCGTCGGGCTCCATGATCGACCACACGAAAGCATGATCCACATCAAGCACAGCGCGACCGAGGACGCGAGAAACCACCTCGTAGTATCCGAACGCGGCCTCTTCGAACAGCTTCTGGCCGATGACATCGGTTTCGACGCCGCGCGAGAGCAGATCGGACGCAATATCGTGTGTTCGCGACGACGTTGATGAGTACTGGAAACGACCGGTGTCAGTGACCAATCCGGTGTAGAGCGCTGTCGCAACGTCCTTGTCGATGGTCCATCCGAGTATGCCGAGCAGTTCGTGAACCAATTCCGTTGTTGCACCAGCTGTCACGTCGATTGCAACCACATCACCCCAGTTGCCATCGGAAATGTGATGGTCGATCACAACGAGTTGATTCGCCATCTCCAGGGTGCCAGCCAGGGCGCCAACACGGCTCCGCACCGATGTGTCCACAACCACCGCCACATCGAGATCGCGTGGGAAGGCACCAGGAGCGACAAGCACCGACGCGTCGAGAAACGACATCTCATCCGGCACGACGAACGGTTCGTCGAACGATGCAACGGCCTGCTTTCCTGCGAGTCGTGCAGAGCGAGCGAGGGCGATCATGGAACCGAACGCATCGCCGTCGGGCCCGACGTGCCCCACAACACCGATCGTCTCTGCCGCATCCAGCGCGTCCGCAACTGCCCTGAGGTCTGTGGCGATGTCAGTCATCGTCATGGATTTCCGACTCCTCCAGATCCGCGAGGATCTGTGTGATCCGGAGGCCCTCATCGATCGAGGGATCAACCTTGAACTCGAGTACCGGTGTGTATCTCATACGTGTCTCGCGCCCGAGGACGCCCTGGATCCTGGACTTCGCGCTTTCAAGAGCATCAGCCGTATCGGCCTTCTCGTCGTCGGAACCAAGCACTGAGTAATACACGACAGCATGTCGGAGGTCAGGGCTGGTCTCTGTCCCAGTGATCGTAAGGAACCCGATACGCGGGTCCTTGAGATCCCTGACAGCATCGGCAACGACCTCGCGCACGAGCTCATTCACCTTCCTCATCCTCGGACTCTTCTGGCGTGCCATTGGTGCTCCGAGCCTAGGTCCGGGCGATCTCTCTCACCTCGAACGACTCAATCGTGTCGCCCACCTTGATGTCCTTGAACTTCGCAAGCCCGATACCGCACTCGAATCCCGTAGCAACGGTCTGGACATCGTCCTTGAACCGGCGCAACGACACGATTCGACCGTCATACACCACAACACCGTCGCGGACAAGCCGGGCACGTGCGTTCCGGTTGATCGAACCCTCCGTGACATGGGATCCGGCGACCATTCCGAGCCTCGGCGCACGAAAGACTTCCCGAACCTCCGCAACGCCGAGAAACTGTTCGATCTCTTCTGGCGTGAGTTCACCAACCAGTAGCGACTCGACATCGTCGAGCAGCTCATAGATGATCGAGAACGTCCGGATGTCGATCGCAAGCTTCTTCGCCTCAGCGCGAGCAGGTGCGTCGGGCCTGGAGTTGAATCCGTAGATGATCGCATCGGAGGCCTCAGCGAGCGTGACGTCATTCGTCGTGATGCCTCCAACGGCAGCGTGCACGATCGTGACGAACCCGTCATCCCTGCTGATCTTGGCAATGGAGTCTTTGATGGCGTCGAGCGATCCGTGCGTATCGGTTTTGATGATGACGCGAAGCTCAGAGTGATCCTGGGTCCGCAGTTGCTCGACGAGCATCCCCAATCGATCGATGGCGGTCGGAACAACAAGCTGCTTGGAGCGCAGGTCATCCATCTTTGCCTGGGCAATCTTGCGCGCTGTTCGCTCGTTCTTCGCGACCTCGAACATGTCTCCTGCAGTGGGCACCTCGTCCCACCCCATCACGACGACCGGCGTCGATGGGCCAGCTTCCTTCAGCTGGTTGCCCTGATCGTCGAACATTGCGCGAACTCGCCCGGGCACGGGTCCTGCTACAAGGGCATCGCCGCGCTTGAGGGTTCCACGCTGTACAACAACGGTGGCAACCGGCCCGCGGCCGACTTCGAGCTGAGCCTCGATGACGGTTCCAATGGCGGGCGCCTTGGGGTTCGCCTTGAGCTCTTCGACCTCTGCGACAAGTGAGACCATCTCAAGCAGCTCGTCGATATTGTCACCCTTGAGCGCTGAAATCTCGATCGCAGGCACGTCGCCTCCAAGCTCCTCCACGACAATCTCGTATTGTGTGAGAGCAGCCCGGACCGCATACGGATCAGCAGCCTCGAGATCCATCTTGTTGATCGCAATGATCATCGGGACGTCGGCGGCTTTGGCATGGTTGATCGCCTCAACCGTTTGTGGCATGACAGAGTCATCGGCTGCAACAACGATGATGACGATATCGGTGATGTCCGCTCCCCTCGCGCGCAACGCGGTGAAGGCCTCGTGGCCCGGGGTGTCGATGAACGTGATCAGCGCTCCATCGTGCTCCGCCTGATACGCACCGATGTGCTGGGTGATACGTCCTGCTTCGCCCTCAATGACGTTGGCGCTACGGATCGTGTCAAGCAGTTGGGTCTTGCCGTGGTCGACGTGTCCCATCACGGTGACGACCGGAATCCGTGCCTCAAGACTGGCTGGGTCGTCCTCGTACTCGATGAGGAAGCGGTCACGCCCTGTGTCCTCTTCCTCCTCCTCATCCGATCCGGCGACGAGCAGTTCCCATCCGAGTTCACGCCCGAGTGGTTCGATGGCATCAACGGGGATCTCACCTCCGCCGGGGACCATCTCACCCATGAACATGAGCGTCTTGACGATCTCCGCCGTGCGGATCTTCAGCAGTCGTGCAAGATCATGGACCGTGATGCCCGGTTCGACGAGAAGCACCTTCTCCTCATCGGTCTCAGATACCTCCTCGACGTCCGGTCCGGCCTCCGGCTCCCCCTCCGGTTCGGTTGCAACCTCAGCCTCGGGTGCGACCTCGGCCCCGGGTGGCTCGACAACCTCTTCCGATCGCGTGCCGTCAGTAGTTTCGTCATACGACTTCGTGACAATGCCGACTGCATCTTCATCAAGCCCGGAAGAAGCCGTTTTGGCTTCGATGCCGAGCTCCTGAGCTCGCGCGAGCACATCCTTGGAATCCATGCCAAGTTCTCGTGCCAGCTCGTATACGCGTGTCTTAGCCACGCTCACCTCCGCTCAGGTGACAGCGCTCACTCGTCGTGATCGTCTGCCTCTTCTTCCGTGTCATTTGAATCTTCACTCGAGTCATCCGACTCGTCCTCGACGACCGACTCGGCCTCATCCGTGGCCAGCTCGTCTTCTGCCTTGACCTCGACGTCTGCGTCTTCAGCGGCAGGTGCGTCTGGTTTCGTGTCTTCGTCTGAGGTCGAACTTTCGACGTCTGGCGACTGATTCGATCCATCACCCTCGGCCACCGTCTCGAATTCGACGGCTTCCTCGTCCTCATCGACCTCAAGACCGAGGTCCTGTGACTCGGATCGGATGTCGATCCGATATCCTGAGAGGCGCGCTGCGAGGCGGGCGTTCTGACCTTCACGGCCGATTGCAAGGCTCAGCTGGTGATCGGGAACGATCACGACCGCAGTCCCCTCGTCTTCGCCCTCGTCATCAAACCGGACCTGCTGGACGCGTGCTGGGCTGAGAGCCTCAGCAATGAACCGGGCCGAGTCCTCATCCCACTCCACGATGTCGACCTTCTCGCCCTTGAGCTCGTTCACCACCTGGCGGACACGGGATCCTCTCGCACCGACACAGGCGCCGACGGGATCGACGTTGTGGTCGTTCGATGCAACAGCGATCTTCGTGCGATGGCCTGCTTCACGGGCAATGGCCTTGATCTCGATGTCACCGTCCACCAGCTCAGGAACCTCGAGCTCGAAGAGCGCACGGATGAACTCCGGATGGCTGCGTGACACGACAATCTGCGGTCCCTTGCCCTCACCTCGAACCTCGAGGATCCAAGCCTTGACACGGTTCCCGCGCTCAAGACGCTCGTAGGGAATCTTCTCTGAACCCGGGAGGATCGCTTCGGCATCGCCGAGGTCGAGGATCGAGTAACGATGATCCGACTGCTGGACGATTCCGGTGATGAGATCGCCCTCACGGCCCTCGTACAGCTCGAACACCTGGTCACGTTTCGCATCACGCAGACGCTGGAGAATGACCTGTTTTGCGGTCTGAGCGGCGATCCGTCCGAAGTTCTCCGGGGTGTCTGCCCACTCATCGGTCACATTGCCGTCTTCGTCGAGCTCCTGTCCGTACACCATGATCTCGCCTGTGTCAGCGTCAATGGTGACACGAGCCTCCTCAGCTGCACCGGGTGTGCGCTTGTAGGCCGAGACGAGCGCGTTTGCGAGCGCTTCGAGAATCGTGTCGCGTGGCACGCCCTTCTCGCGTTCCAGTAGTTCGAGCGCATCCATGAGGTTGTAGTCCATCGTCTCTCCTACGCGTCCTTGCCCGGTCGGGCGCCCTTCTCCCACACGAACACTGTTCGTGCTGATGACACATCATCGTATTGGAGTTTCCGTTCGGTTCCGTCGACGTCGATCGTGAATTCGCTTTCATCCGCACCCACGAGTACGCCCTGGTGGTTCTTGTCTCCATCGACGGGAGCGAAAGTCTTCACCTTCACCTGGCGTCCGATGGATTTGATGTAGTGATTGGCCCTGTTGAGCTTCCGTTCCAGGCCCGGCGACGAAACCTCGAGCGTGTACGAACCGGTGAATGGATCATCCTCCTCGATGAGTCGACCGATCCCTTTGGACAGCTCGGCGATGACATCGACCCCGATAGGTTTCCTTGCGTCAACGGTGACGCGTACAATCTGGCCTCCGCCGTGAATCTCGATGTCATCGAGTTCAACGCCCTCAGCCGCGACATACGGATCTATGCGATCCCAGAGTCGATCTTGTACGCTTGCCACTTCACTCCTTGCACACCAAAACGAGCCTCTGCCCATACAAAGAGGCGGGCCACGGCCCACCTCGGCAGAGATCTCGGTTCGTGGGATGCAGTATACCGGACAGCCGACGAAAGTCGGAAGTCAGAGCACTTCGATCTCAGCCACCCGAATCGAGGAGAGCCATGACCTCCGCGGCTGCGTCCTGGACAGCGACATCCCGCTTCTCGCCACTGCGGCGTTCGGCGAATTCGAGAATACCGTTCTCCAAACCGCGAGGACCGACAGTAATTCGCAACGGAATTCCGATGAGCTCCGCGTCGGCAAACTTGACACCCGGGCGCTCCTTCCGATCGTCGAGGAGCACTTCGACGCCCGCAGTCGCGAGTTCGTCGTAGAGAGCTTCACTCACCTGGGCTGATCGTTCATCGTCGGGCCGGACCACGGTGATGACAACGCCATACGGAGCGATCTCAAGTGGCCAAACGATTCCGGCGTCATCGTGGTTTGCCTCGATCGATGCCGCCATGTTGCGCTCGACACCGATACCGTACGACCCCATGATGATCGGGATGGTCCTGCCGTTCTCATCGAGGACATTGAGTCCAAGCTTGTCTGCGTAGAAGGTGCCAAGCTTGAAGATGTGGCCCACCTCGATCGCCGTGTATACATGGAGCGGCTCACCACAGTTCGGGCACGACTCACCCGGTTGAGCGGTTCGAAGATCCAGCCACGTGTCGACAACGACGTCCCGACCAACATCCACTCCCCTCATGTGCATGTCATTCTCGTTGGCCCCGGTTGTCATGTGGTGCCGACCACGCAGTGCCTCATCGGCGAGAATCCGTACGCCGACGACACCGACAGCGCCGAGGCTTCCTGCGTCGGCACCAAGCAGTGCGGTGATCTCATCAGCCTGGGCAGCTCTGACGTCGATCGTACCCGTTGCGTCCATGAGCTTCTGTTCCTGGAGGGCGTGGTCGCCACGGAGCAGGATCAGTGTCGTCTCGCCGTCGAGTACGTATACAAGGGTCTTGATCTGGCGATCGGCAGGGGCGCCACCCTCAAAGTTGGCCAAGTCCTCGATGGTTCTGACACCGGGCGTGTCGAATCGCTCGATCGTAGCGTCTCCCTCGGGATCGACAACGTCGATGAGCGTTGATTTCGCCGTCTCGAGGTTCGCGGCATAGTCACACGACTTGCATGCCGCCACATCGTCCTCCCCGACTTCACTTGGCGCCATGAATTCGATGGATTCCGTGCCTCCCATCGCGCCGGATGAGGCGCGCACAGCCACAACGTCCATACCGAGTCGCCTGAAGATGTTGAGGTAGGCCCTGTGGTGGTTATCGAACTGGCGATCGAGACCTTCAGGGTCACTATCGAAGGAATACGAGTCCTTCATCGTGAACTCACGCACTCGCAGGAGTCCTGACTTTGGTCGCGCCTCATCCCGAAACTTCGTCTGGATGTGGTACCAGAGCTGGGGAAGCTGCTTGTAGGAGGTGAGCTCTGTCGCTGCGGTTGCAAAGATCTCCTCGTGCGTAGGACCAAGAATCACCGTTGCGCCCTTGTTGTCCTCGAACGACATGATGATGTCAGCCATCGTTTCGATCCGACCGGTCTGCTCCCAGATCGAGACAGGATGCATCTGGGGAAGCAGGAATTCCTGGCCTCCGATCGCATCGATCTCATCCTTGATGATTGCCATCACCTTTGTGCGAACGCGCTGGCCCAGCGGGAGCATCGAGTAGACACCAGCCATGAGCTGACGCATGTATCCACCTCGGACCAGGAGCTTGTGGCTGACGGCTTCGGAATCTGCGGGATCGTCTCTGAGGGTGGGGATGAATGCTTCTGACCAGCGCACAATGCTCCAATGGAGTGGATTTGACGGCGAGGATAGCCAGTGATCAGTCCATGTCTGGTTCTGACGCAACATCTTTCACCGACGCCCTGCGTTCCTCGGTCCGGTTGACATCACCCTGGATCGATCGCAGCTCGAGGGCGGTCTCCTCTGCGATGTCTGCGGCATTGACGTCCGCTGCGGCGAGTCTCGCTTCGGTACCCTCCTCAGCGATCAGCTTTGCCTCGGCGATCAGCGCGTCGACCATCTCGGCTTCCGGCACGACCCGCACGACTTCACCCTTGATGAAGAGGTGGCCTCTCCCCTTGCCGGCGGCAAGCCCAAGATCGGCTTCCCTGGCTTCTCCGGGTCCGTTGACCACGCACCCCATGACGGCAACCTGCATGGACAGTCCGAGTTCTCCTAGGCGGTCGTTTGCTTCGTTGGCCACCTTGATCACGTCGACCTCGGCGCGTCCACATGATGGACAGGCGATGAAGTCCAGCGTCGTCCTCGTACGTAGCCCGAGATACTCAAGAAGCGCCCGACCGGACTTGGCTTCCTCCACCGGGTCTGTGGTCAGTGAGAGTCGGATCGTATCGCCGATCCCCTCGTTGAGGAGTGTGGCGATACCGGCGACACTCTTTATCAGTCCACCGGGGAGCGGACCAGCCTCGGTCACGCCGAGGTGCAACGGATAATCTGTCGCATCAGCGAGCAACCGATACGACTCCACCATCATCGCAACGTTCGAGTGCTTGACCGATATCTTCACATCGTGGAATCCGACATCATCGAAGTACCTGACCTCGCCCAGTGCAGACTCCACGAGCGCTGCGGGTACCGGTCCTCCGTGCTTCTCCAAGAGATCCTTGTCGAGGGAACCTGCGTTGACTCCGATCCGGATCGGAATCCCGGCATCCTTCGCCGCGGTCGCAACTGTCTTGATATGCCCTTCGTCTCGAATATTCCCCGGATTGAGCCTGAGGGCAGACACGCCGGCCTCGATCGCCGCGAGCGCAAGCCGGTACTGGAAGTGGATATCGGCGATGAT
>JAUVQC010000064.1 GCA_030598305.1 Actinomycetes bacterium | reverse complement strand
TCCTGTGATCGCCATTGACACCTTGCGGGAGAGCCGGTCAACCGGCGCCGAAGGAGCAACCGCCCCGGGAATCTCTCAGGCAGACGGACCGCTCGGATGAGGCACCTCTGGAAAGCAGGGCATATGCCCTCACCGAAGGGGAAAGCCGCACCGCGGTGAATCTCTCAGGTTGTGAGACAGACGGGGCACGTTGAACGCCGTGCCGAGACGCCTCGCGCAAAGGAGCCACCTGATGTCAGACAGCCCGACCATCTCAGGATTCGTGGACCGCCATATCGGTCCGAATGCCGATGAGACACAGCTGATGTTCGACGCCGTTGGCGTTGTGTCGTTCGATGACCTGATCGACAAAGCCGTGCCCGACGCGATCCTGTCCCACCGCCTACCGAACGTCCCCGGGCCGATGACCGAAGTCGATGCGCTTTCAGCCATGCGATTGATTGCAGACAAGAACGAAGTATTTCACTCTTTCATCGGCATGGGGTACTACGGCACGGTCACCCCGGGCGTCATCCAGAGAAACGTCCTAGAGAATCCGGGTTGGTACACGGCGTATACGCCCTATCAGCCCGAGATCTCCCAGGGCAGACTCGAAGCGCTGATCAATTTCCAGACGGCAGTGTCCGAGCTCACCGGCCTTGACATCGCCAACTCATCACTGCTCGACGAGGGAACTGCCGCGGCCGAGGCGATGACGTTGATCAAGCGCGTCGGCAAGAACAGGAACATGACGTTCTTCGTCGATGAGAACGTTCACCCTCAGACCCTTGAGGTTCTCAAGACGCGCGCCTACCCACTCGGTTATGAGATCGTTGTGGGAGACCCGACCGACGACCTCGATGCTTCAGCAGTGTTCGGTGTTCTGCTCCAGTACCCGGGCACCCACGGTGACATTCCCGACATCGGTCCCGTCATCGAGACCGCCCACGAAGCAGGCGCACTTGTGGCCGTGGCTACCGACCTCATGGCGCTGACGCTCATCACACCCCCAGGTGAGCTCGGGGCGGATATCGCTGTTGGATCATCCCAGCGATTCGGTGTCCCCATGATGTTCGGTGGACCACATGCTGGCTTCATGGCAATCCGGGACAAATACCGCCGCTCGATGCCTGGCCGTCTCGTCGGTGTCTCGGTTGACACCAAGGGTCGCCCTTCGTATCGCCTCACCCTCCAGACCCGCGAGCAACACATCAGGCGTGACAAGGCCACGTCGAACATCTGTACTGCACAGGTGCTTCTCGCCGTCCTTGCGGGCATGTACGCCACGTATCACGGACCCGACGGTCTGATCGCGATCGCCTCGTCGATCCATGAGAAGGCGAACACGCTGGCCGCCCGCCTCTCTGCGGGCGGTGTCACGATCCGCAATGATTCATGGTTCGACACGCTCACTATTGCGGTCGACAACGCCGAGGAGGTCCTTGCAGAGGCAAGGCACGCGAAGATGAATCTGCGCCATGTCGATGAGCACACGGTTGGGGTATCTGTCGATGAGGTGACGACCGACGGATATGTCGACGCACTCTGTGAAGTGTTCGGCGTCGACGCTTCAGGGGAGATGCGCACCGGTATCCCGCGGTACTTGACACGCACGAGCGGGTTCATGGATCACCCAACCTTCCACCGGTACCGCTCCGAGACGGAGATGTTGCGCTACCTCCGCAGGCTGCAGGACAAGGACATCGCACTCGACCGGTCGATGATCCCGCTCGGTTCGTGCACGATGAAGCTGAACGCAACGTCCGAGATGGCGCCTATCACATGGCCTGAGTTTGCCGATATCCATCCCTATGTTCCCCTCGACCAGGCAACCGGATATCTCGAGCTGATCACTGACCTCGAACGCTGGCTCGCGGAGATAACCGGGTACGACGCCGTGTCCGTCCAGCCGAACTCCGGAGCACAAGGTGAGTTCGCTGGTCTCCTTGCGATCCGTGGTTATCACGAGTCTCGTGGCGAAGGGCACCGCAACATCTGCCTCATCCCATCTTCGGCTCACGGTACGAATCCGGCGTCCGCGGTGATGGCCGGCATGAAGGTGATCGTCGTCAAGTGCGATGAGGACGGCAACATCGATGTCGCGGATCTCAAGGCGAGAGCATCCGAGCATGCCGAGAACCTCGCCGCGATCATGGTTACGTACCCATCGACGCACGGTGTGTTCGAATCGACGATCATCGAGATATGTGACATCGTCCACGACCACGGTGGCCAGGTATACCTCGATGGTGCGAACCTCAACGCAATGGTCGGCATTGCTGAGCCGGGTTCCTTCGGTTCGGATGTGAGTCACCTCAACCTGCACAAAACGTTCGCGATCCCCCACGGCGGGGGAGGGCCTGGTGTTGGTCCCATCGGCGTGCGGGCACATCTTGCGCCTCACCTTCCTGGCCACAGCCTCGTCCCGGACCTTCCCGGTCCCAAGGACGGCACCGGCGCTGTGTCTTCAGCACCTTGGGGCTCGGCGGGAATTCTTGCGATCTCGTCGATGTACATCGCGATGCTTGGGCCTGAGGGCCTGCGCTCGTCGACCGAGATGGCGGTTCTCAGCGCGAACTATGTCTCGAAGAAGCTCGCCGATCACTATCCGGTGCTGTACACGGGTCCCCTCGGATTCGTCGCCCATGAGTGCATCATCGACATTCGCCAGATCGAGGCCGAGACGGGTATCAACAACGAGGACATTGCCAAACGTCTGATCGATTACGGGTTCCATGCGCCAACGATGTCGTTCCCGGTTGCCGGCACGCTGATGATCGAGCCGACCGAGTCTGAATCCAAGTACGAGCTCGATCGGTTCATAGACGCGATGATCGCGATCAAGACCGAGATCGATGAGGTGGCGTCCGGCGCTATTGCGGCGGAGGACTCGGTGTTGCGGAACGCTCCGTATCCAGCCGAAGATGTCACCGCGGACGAGTGGAGCCACGGATTCTCGAGAGAGAGTGCTGCGTATCCCGTCGACGGTCTGCGGGATTGGAAGTACTGGGTGCCGGTCAGCCGAATCGACAATGCCTACGGCGATCGCAATGTCTTCTGCGCCTGCCCACCCATCGAGGACTACTCCTGAGAACGATTCTGGCGTCCAAATCGGCCGTATACGGCGCGTTTGGACGCCAGAGTTAGGTCTTCACTCGGTTCCCCAGTCCTCCGGGGCATACCGCGCTCTTCGATCGGCTTCGATGCCCGTGGCGTAGGTGGCTGCTTCTGTGCGAGAGGTCATCTCGAGCTTCGAGAGGATGTGCGACACGTAGTTCTTGACCGTCTTGTCCGAGAGGAACATCTGTTCTGCGATCTGCTTGTTCGACCGACCTTGAGCCAGGAGGGCGAGCACGTTCTTCTCCTGGACACTCAATCGGTCGAGCTTGTTCCGGGGCTGTCCGTGTGATCGAACCCTGCTTGCGAGAGCAGCATCGAGTGCTTCTCCGAACACCTGTGCTCCTCCTCCGACTTCTCGAACCGCGTCCACGAGACCGGCTGAATCAACGCGCTTGAGTATGTACCCTGAGGCGCCGGCGTCGTACGCCTCGAGTAGCGCATCCTCATCGGCATACGAGGTCAGGATGAGCACACGTGTTGCGGGCCACCGGTCCTTTATCTCGCGACAGGTGTCGATTCCCGAACCGTCGGGAAGACGCACGTCAAGAACGACGATGTCTGGTAGGTCGAGTCCCACCCGACGTATTGCTTCGATCGATGTACCAGCTTCGCCCACGACTTCGAGGTCCGGAGCGTTACTGAAGACAGATTCCAGTCCTGCGCGAACGACATCGTGATCGTCCACGAGCAGGATACGGAGGGCCCTGTTGTTCATCGTTCCAGCATATCGGCAAGTCAGTGAGGCATCTGGGAACAGTCGCGCTCTATCGTGAGAATTGTGAAGGACGCTCAATCCCGCCGCGATGACCTGCTGCTTCTGATCGAACGTGCGTCGTCCATCGTCGAGCAGGTTGATCTACAGTCGCTCGTCGACACAACGATCGACACCGCGGTCGAGCTCACGAATGCTCGGTATGGAGCCCTTGGAGTGACCAATAGACACGGGCGGATCGTCGAGTTCCATCACAGGGGCGTATCGGTATCACTCGCCGATCGTATTGGCCAACCACCCTCGGGTCGAGGGATTCTCGGTGATATCACGGAACACGGGACCGTCGTGCGGGTGGATGATGTTGCTGAACATGTGGGATATACCGGGATGCCGTCGGCCCATCCTGACATGTCATCCTTCCTCGGCGTGCCCATCAAGGTGAGAGACAAGATCTTCGGCAATCTCTATGTGACGGAGAAGCCCGGTGGCTTCACTGAGCAGGATGAATTTGCCATCAAGGCTCTGGCAGTGGCAGCTGGCGCCGGTATCGATTCAATCCGCATGACTCAGGAGTTGCGAGACAGCGCTGTGCGGGAGGATCGCGACCGCATCGCCCGAGAAGTGCATGATTCGATCATTCAGAATCTCTTTGCGGTTGGTCTTGGACTTCAGGCAGATTCAACGGGAAGCGCCGATGCACCCGAGTTGCGTGACACGATGGACAGCGCCGCGATTGCCATCGATGCGTCGATCGCCGAGCTTCGCAGACTGATATACAACCTCCACGGAGACCTGCGGACACGAGGTTCTCTCGCAGTGGAAATCGAGGAGTTGGTCGGTCGGCTCGGTGGACCGTACGAAGTGCCGGTGGTCGTAACCGCGCATGGCCAGATCCCTGAGCTCGATGTATCACTGATCGATGATGCACTTCAGATCGTGAGGGAGGCTGTCTCGAATTCACTCCGCCATTCAGGCGCGACCGTGATCTCTGTGTCCCTGTTCGCGGATGAACGATCTCTGTTTCTGTCGATCGCAGACAATGGCCACGGTTTCGATGTCGCCAACGCCCCGTGGGGCCTCGGTCTCACGAACATGCGAACAAGGACGAAACGGGCGGGCGGCAAGCTGGAAATCGATTCTGATCACGGCAGGGGAACATCCGTTGAGGCGCGGATACCTGTTGTGGGCGCTTCCGATTCGACCGCCTAGCCACTGTCCTTCAGATATGCGTAGATCTTCTCGAGGTCCTCCGCTGAGATCGTCACCTCGTCATACCCCGGCATACCCTTTGGACCCTCTCTCACGTCTTCGGCGAAGCTGCCGAAGGATCCGATCTCACCGACCAGAGTGTCTCCAACGGCGGCTCCTTGACCCGATAGCCCGTGGCACGCTGCACATCCGTACTTGAAGTAGAGCGGACCGCCGTCCGCGACCGATTCCCCCGTCTGGGCAACAGATTCATCGTTGAGACCGAAGCCGACGTACGAGAATCCGACGTCGACATAGGCGATCGGGGTTCGGTCGTACAGGTGTGGATCCTTGATGTGCGTATTGGACACCGGAGCCCTGACGAACACGATGACCATGCCCAGCGCTGTGATCGTGGCTGCAGTTGCCAGCAAGACGCCTATCCACATCGAGCCATTCTCCGAGGTCTTCGCGTCGGACGTGAGCCGGCCTGCTAGGCCTACGCGGACAAGGTAGATGGCTGCAAGGGAGATGAGGAGCCACACGCTGGAGATCACCAGGATCACCAGCGTCCCGTTGATGAACGGGATCTTCACGCCAGCATCGAACTGATACAGTTGAATACCGTCGTCTTCAACTGCGATCGTGAACACGAATGGCTGCACCGGGTCGGTGCCGGGACCGAGATAGACGACCTGCATCTCATCGTTGTCGTCCGCACGCTGTTCGTAGATCATTACTGCGGTTCCCGTTGCGTCGGTCGTGCCCCAAGCGATCTCAACTCTCGCCGACTCTCCCGCGATCGATGCCCGGTAGGTCAATGCCACCTCGGCACCCTCGACGGGCAATCCGCCCTCGGCCAGAACGGCTTTGACCTCGACGAGTTGCCCAACTGAGACCTTTTCTGGTGCTCCGACCGAGATTTCGACTTCAGCTGCCAGCGCAGGAGCAGCCCCCAGCATCGTCGCCGCGGCAAGGAGTGAACTCACGATGAGTCCGCTGATCCGGATGTGGCGACGGGTCATGATGCGCCTTCCTTCGCGGGACTCTCCGGGTCTGGAGAACGCTCCTCCGATGTCCGAGAACCGACAACTACAGCTTCTGCCATCGGTGCCCCTCCAGCAGGTGAGCCAGCGATTGTGGCTTCGTGCTCCTCTGTCATCTCCCACACCGCGAACATCGGAAAGATCTTGATGGCAACGGTGATCAGGAGGCAGAAGATCGCAAGACCGGCAGCGAAGACCGACCACTCCACGAAAGTGGGTCCGTAGCTGGCTGGTTCATATGGCATCAGCGGCACACGTAGCCCCGTGACGACGATGAAGTACCGCTCGAGGAACATAGCGATGTCCACAAGAATGGCGGCAGCTACAACGCCAGCGATCGTCCGCGTCCTGGGAATCAGCATCAGGACAATGGGTCCGAGAAGCCCACCGATGATGTAGAACCAGAACATGAAGGCGAAGTCTTCGACGAACAGCTGGCGGAATGCGAATACGCCGGCCTCTTCGAGATTGAATCCCTCGGTCAGATACTCGTTGATGTTCACGTAGACCATGAACGCCGCGAATGCGGCGAGGAGATACCCGAGATAGAGGAAATGCTTCTGGGTGAGGTACTCCTCCCAGTGGTAGATCCTGCGAAGGACCGCCATGACAAGAATGAGAGTCGCGACACCGCTGAAGATCGCCCCTGCCACGAACAGGACACCGAAGATGCTCGTGTTCCACCCGGAGCGCAGGGTCATCGAGAATATCCATGACACGACCGTGTGAACCGAGACTGCGATCGGGATGATTATCAGCATCATGATCGTGATGGCCTTGCCAAGGAGTTTGAACTGGGTTGGCGAGCCGACCCAATCCAAGGCGAGTGTTCGGTAGATGGCGTGTCGCAGAGTGCCGACCTTGCCGGCGAGTCGATCCCTGAACAGAGCGAGGTCCGGGATCATCGGCGCATACAGATAGATGACGCTCGCCGTCAGATAC
This sequence comes from Actinomycetes bacterium, assembly GCA_030598305.1. The sequence continues at coordinate 80 of JAUVQC010000064.1, read as the reverse complement.
GTCGTGATCGCCATGACGTCCCACATGATCGGGGACTGCCACCGGCCGAACAGATACACATTGAGGATCCTTTCGGGACG
>JAUVQC010000100.1 GCA_030598305.1 Actinomycetes bacterium | reverse complement strand
TCGACGAATGGTGCGCTGAAGCCAAGATCCGTGAGATGCCGACGCGCGTCCTCGGCCATCCGAGCACCAGCTGTCTGGCGTGTCATACGGAGCGTGTCGCCGGCATCATCGAGCATCGTGGCACAAGCAGCGAGGCGTTCAGCGATGTCGTCGGCCGACTCAAGGAGTGATGTCAACTCGGTTTCGCGTTCACCGGCGTCCTTTGCGAACGACAGCACCGCCTCGAGGGACTCTCCATACTTCCGTTTCAGGGAGGACAGCAGGGCAATCCGAGTCTCTGTTTCATCGAGATGAGATGGGTCGACGTCAAGGTCAGACGCGTACCTTACGATCTCTGCTGACACATCTGAGAGCGTCGTGAGCGCATCCCCGATCCTCCCAGCAAGTTCCTCCAACTCCGGGTCCATTCGGGCAGCACTGTCAATCGCTCTGCCAGCCTCACCGAGGCTGGCGGCAGCGCCCTCATCGCCGAGTCGCTCGAGCACCGTGTCGACGGAGGATGCGAGTTCCTGGGAGTTGCGCAGCTTGTTGGCAAGGTTCCGCAACTCTTCCTCATCGCCGATGGCGAAGCCGGAATCAGAGATCTCAGCAACCTGAAACCTGATCGTCTCGAGCTCCCTCGCGAGGTGTCTCTGGTCCGAGCCGAGCAGGTCAGCCTCGGCGTTCACGAGCTCGTACGCGGCCCACGCGGCCGCGTAGTCATCCACCGCACGCGCCTCGTCAGGTGTGAGCGATGCATCCACCAGGCGTCGCACACCTGACGCTGAGGTAATCGTGTGTTGATCGTGCTGACCCACGATCGACACGTTCGATCCGATCGTCTCCCTGAGCGCTGAGGCCGTGCTGATCGCTCCATCAAGATAGGCCTTGGATCTTCCTGCACCGATGACGCGGCGGGCGACGTATTCGGATTGACCAACGAACAGTGCCGAGACGTCGGCGACATCACCATGGGGACCGATCAAGCCCTTGCCGGCCGATTCCCCGATGAGGAGCCGAAGAGCCCCCAGCATCACCGTCTTTCCTGCACCGGTCTCACCGGTGATGACGGTGAGACCCTCGGCCGGTGAAACGGACGCCTCCGGGATGAGGCCGAGATTTGTTACCCGGAGCTCCTCAAGCATGGTCGAGGCCGAAGTGTTCCCGTACCGCATGGGGGAACGGATGCCGGTCAAGCGTCAGGAACTCAACCGTCGTGTCGGCCCTCCGAACGCTTATCGGCTCCCCCGGTTGCACCGTGGTCAGCTCGCGGCCGTCGATGTTGATCCTTGCTGGTCGATCTCCGACGACGGAGAACGCGACGACGGCGTCGGGAGCAAGGACGAGCGCTCGCGTGAGCAGGCTGTGCGGGGCGACGGGAGTCATGATGAGGGCGTCGAGGCTCGGGTCGACGATCGGGCCACCAGCCGAGAGTGAGTACGCGGTCGAGCCGAGCGGCGTGGCGACGATCATCCCGTCCGTGCGGTATTTTGCGAGAGGGCGGCCGTTGATCGTGACGACGACCTCGATGATCCGCTGGCTGACAACCTTCTCCACAACGACGTCGTTGATAGCAACAGCCGAGTGATCGGGCGTTGAAACGGATATCGCACTGTGACGCTTGGTGATGTACACGTCGCTGCTGATGGTGTCAGCGAGATCCTCGATCTCACCCTCCTGAACGTCGGCGAGGTAGCCGACGCGGCCAACGTTGATGCCACATACGGGTATCCCGTGCTCGAGGGCGATCGCAGCGGCCTCGAGCACGGTTCCGTCGCCGCCTATCGCCACAACAGCCTCAACTTCGTTGGCATTCGTCTCCACACCGCGATCCGCGAGGAGAGCGCTGAAACGGTCGGCGACTTCCTTCGCCCTTGGCTTGTCGTTTCGCACCACGAGCTTGACTCGGTTCACTCTGACTTCCCATCGAACATGGAATCGATCGTATCTGATGTGACGGTACCGTGACCACGATTGAAGACCGCCACATATTCAACATTGCCCGTCGCGCCCGTTATGGGCGACTCGATGATTCCCACGCATCCGAGGCCCAGCAGATCGAAGGCTGCAAGTACTTCAGTGATAACGTTTCTTCGGATCGTGGGGTCACGGACGATCCCGCCCTTGCCGACGCCGTCACGGCCCGCCTCGAACTGCGGCTTGATGAGCAGCACCCACCGTGCGTCACTGTTGCCGACGTCGACGAGCTGCTGGCTCACTGCACGCAACGAGATGAACGACAGGTCGGACACGACGATGTCGAACGGTGGTCCGAACATGCCCGGATCTGCCGTTCGGAAATTCGTACGTTCAATCACGTCGACCCGGTCGTCGCTTCGGATGCGCCAGTGCATCTGCCCGTATCCGACGTCAACGGCAGTCACGGATCTGGCGCCTCGGTGGAGGAGGCAATCTGTGAATCCACCGGTTGACGCACCTACGTCGATGGTGCGGAGATCATCCACGTCGATGTCGAAAGCTTCGAGCGCAGCATCGAGCTTTCTGCCCGCTCTGCTCACGAACGGCTCGGGATTCGACTCGAGATGAAGGGGCTCGTCAGGAGCAACCATCGTCGCCGCCTTTGGAGCAGTGTTCGTTCCGACGCGCACGAGGCCGGCTTCTATGGCTCTCTGTGCCTCTGTGCGGCTCTCGACGAGCTTTCTCCGAACCAGTTCAGCGTCGAGACGTCTGCGTGTCAGGGGGTTCGCTCCCGAGTGTCCGTCTTCGGTGACCCAGTCTGGTCGAGTTCCCGCTGCAATCCCGCCGCCAGACCCTCCGCCATGTCGGGTGCGTCCGCGGGGTCGGCATCGGCCAGGGCGTCGAGCACGGGTGAGTCGTCAGTGATCTGCTGATCAGGGGTTCGATCGGTCATGGGTGCATTATCCCTCATCTGGTCCGGTTCCGACAGCTTGTCCGAGGACGGCTTCGAGATCGGTGAGCGAACCGACCACGTGGTCGGGTGTGAATTCGACCGGAATGTGGGTTGTACCGGATGTGACACCGGTGAGCGTGAGTACCGATCGCCAGCCAGCAGCTTTGGCGAACGCGATGTCCGTTTCGGGCCTGTCGCCGACCATCCACACCCGATCTGTTTCGAGTACGTGGTCAAGGAGTCTGACCATGGGATCGTGGGGCTTTCCACAGACGACCGGATCAACACCCGAAGCCGCTCTGATCGCGGCCACGATGGTGCCGGCGCCAGGGACGAGTCCCGTGGGTGTGGGGAAGGTGACGTCGGTGTTCGTCGCAATGAACGCGGCCCCGCGGCGTATGGCGGTCGCGGCTTTCGCGATCGTATCGTATGTGAAACTCCGATCGAGGCCGACAACGACGGACTCCGCTGCCAGATGATCGACGGTCGAGATACCCCTTTCGCGCACTGTCTCGGCGAGTTGGGACGAGCCAACCACGAAAGCTGTCCCCACTCCGTCATCGACAAGGTGGGCGCTTGCGGCCATGCCCGACGTGATGATTGTCTCTGGTTCGACAACAAGTCCGGTCCGGGACGCGAGAACTTCCACGATCATTGCTGGTGTCGTTGTCGAGTTGTTCGTTGCGAAAAGTACTTGCCATCTGTCCCGGATGAGGGATTCGATTACCTGCGCAGCTCCGGGAATCGGCGTTGAGCCGAGATACACGACACCGTCGAGGTCAAAGACAACACTTCCGATCGGAGAGTCGATCTGAGCCATGGCAACTACTCAGTGACGGATATGCGTTGCGAGAACGCATTCACAACCGAAGCGAGAAAGCGTGTTGTCCTGCGGACCGACTCCTCGGAGACTCGTTCGTCAACACCATGGAACATCTCGAGCATTTCAGGGAATGTGACACCGTCATCAAACAGCCCGACACCGTATGCCGGGATGCCACGGTTCCTGAAGAAACGCGCATCGGTCGTGACCGGCGTGAGCGTGGGTGCAAGGCGCCGTGTACCGAGATGCTCCTCGGCTGCATCCCCAATGGCGTCCCATAATGGTCCCTCCGCTGGCGAACTGTTCGCCACCATATCGAGGACCGGTGTCAACTCGATCAGGTCGAAGAGATCAGGACCGAGGACCTTGTGCAAGTGGTCGTTCAGATCGGCGACATCCTGTCCGGGCAGGAGTCGGATATCGATGTCGCCGCCAGCGGAATCGGGAACCATGTTCACCTTGGTGCCGCCCATGAGAACATTCGGGGACAGAGTCATATGAGTGCAGGCGTGGATCCACCGGGCCAGTGTCAGATCGGTTTCTGCGATCGTCTCGATGGCTGCATCCACACGGTCAGGATCGAGGAGCAATTCGGAGAGGCGATCGTCGAATCCGAGGTGCGGTACGAATTCGGCCCAAGCGTCGGTGATGCTCACGGGTTGATCAGCATTGGCGATCCGCGTAAAGGCGTCTGCGATGGTGAGAACGGCATTCGAGCGGCCGTACGGCTGGCTTCCGTGCCCTGCAATCCCGTGAGCCGAGGCGGTCCGCCACACGGGGCCCTTCTCTGCAGTGGTCACCGGGAGAGCGGGGCTATCGGGTCCGCCGATGGTTGGTCCCGCGACCTCGGTCAGGACGTAGTCACACGCTACGAGTTCCCAATGCTCCTCGACGAGATGCTGTGCGCCGTACACGCCACCAGCCTCCTCATCTGCTACACATGCAAGGATGATGTCGCCCTCTGGTGGAGGGAGCAGTCCGTCCCTGAGCCACCGGAACACGACAACCATCGCTGCGGTCACATTCAGCATGTCAACCGTGCCCCTTCCCCACACGAAACCATCGGATCGGATGGCCCCGAACGGGTCGAATGACCAGTCCTCGGGACTCGCGGGCACCACATCGAGGTGTGGGATCAACAGGAGGGTCGGAGCGGATCGGTTCCTGCCCTCGACGCGGTAGATCACCGACGCCCTGCCCGGGATCGGCTCGACGACGGTACCTTCGTCCCCGAGGTAGGCCTGCACCGTCGCGACGGATCGCGACTCGTGTCCAGATGTGGGCTCGCCCGTGTTCACACAGGCATTGGTGATCATCGCGACCATCAGGTCGATAGCCTCTTCACCGGAGAGTTGGTCAGTGTTCGTCATCTTCCCTTGGATCCGCCGAATGCATGATGATCGATCGCGCTGCGAACCCGTGGGATTCGAAAAAGTTCTTGGCGGCACGCTGCCCCGGACCGACCGGTGCATCGAAATGGTGGATGCCGTTGTCGCGGAGCAGGTCCATTGCCGTGCTGAGCATCGTGTGGCCGACACCCACGTCTCGGGCATCAGGCTCCGTGTAGATGAGCCTCATGCGGCCGATCATCGATCCATGGGCACGCTCGAGCATCGGTTCGGTCGTTGCCCAGAGGAATCCCACGGCCGCACCGTCGATCTCACCGACGAGGACGTAGGAATCGGCTGTCTCGATTGCACGGAAGAGCGAGAGGTCGAATCGCTCGTCGAGCCCATCCGTGAGGGCCCAGATCGGCTTGCGAGCTGTCTGCTCGCGCTCCATGTCGCGGTACAGCGAGACGAGACGGAAGACGTCGCTATTTGCGGCGGGAGGGGCAGAAACAAGCATGGCACGAGCGTAGCGATGAGATGGGTCTACGAACCGCGTCGACCGAACCTCTCCCTGATCCCCCACCGTGTGATCAACAAGATCGCTTCGAGGGCGATCATCCCGTTCATCTTGGACTCACCTTCGACGCGGTCC
>JAUVQC010000131.1 GCA_030598305.1 Actinomycetes bacterium | reverse complement strand
GGATCGATGTACTCTCCCGCATCGGCCGCGGCTCTGAAGAGGGGACTGAGCTCCCCGGTCGACGTCCGCATGAGCTGGCTCAGCTCCGCGGCGCTCAGAGTTGGCATATCGGCTCGCACCGCGTACTCCATACCCGGATACGACACGTCGCCGGCGAAGTACAGCGAGCCGTCGAGCCTGCGGACCCGCATGGTCCTGGTGTCACCGTCAGAAGCCGCCTCGGAGCCAGACGGTGTCGATGGGGCAGGGAGGAACGGCTGGCTGAGGTTTTGGATCTTGATGTCAGCGGTGACCTCGATGGTCTCTCCCCGGTACGCGTGCTGGGGGTCGATCCAGATCTCCTCATCCAGGGGGAACGCCTGGAAGCGCTCGCTCGATGCCCACCTTCCATTGCGGTACGAATCGAGTGTGACCGTTCGGAAGCGAACCGTCGAGGGATCTGCACCGGTGATGTCCGCCGTGAAAAGCGGATTGTCCGTCCGGAAGTTCAGGCCGGCCTGGATGTCGACGAATGGGTTGTATGACGCTGACCCCGAGTACGAATCGGCGTAGCCGGCAGGCTGCCTCCACGACACGAACCCATCTGAGGGAACCGCGGTACCGATGAGGCCAACAGCGATCAGGGATGTGACAACGGTCCCAGTGATGAGCACACCGATGGCTGGTGTCGGCCGTCGCGAAGGCGGCTTGGATGCGTTGACCCTCTGAAGCCGGCCTGTCCCACGATCGCGTTCGTCAGCGCGTATCGCAATGAGGGAGAACGCGACCACGATGATGAACATGGCGAGGTGGGCAAGGCTCTTTGGCTTTCGATCGATGATCGCGAACTGGACCGAAACAATGAGCGGTGTGAGGATCGCTACGAAGGGCCTGTCGTTGAGTAAGCCGGCTGTGAGGAGGAACCCGAGCGTCCAGAAGAGAAGGGATATCAACAGGATCAGGCCGGGTACCGGTCTCACCGGCTCGACGCTGTGCTGGATGATCTCGGATGCTCGCAGCAATTCGCTCGTGATCACCGACAATGTCTCACCGGTCGGGAACATCAGGAAGAGCGTATCGGGTGCAACGATCAGCCCCGCGAGGATGATGAAGGCCGCGGTGTTGGCGATCGCGATCACCCATGCCGGTGCACGATACGCGATAGCTGTCCAGGTGATGCCGGCTCCGAGGAGCGTTGCAGCGATGATGGCTACCTGCCAGGGTGTGCCGACCACCGAGTCGCGCAGCAGCGAAGAGAGCTCCCAGAAGGCGAGCCCGATTGCAGCGATTCCTGCTAGCCAGCTGAAGCGGTAGACCATCCGTGCTCCATTGCGTTGCGCCAGGATTCGGCCCACTCACCATCTGGCAGCGTGCGTACAACAAGGGCACCTGCCCTCGCGAATCCCATGATCTCATCATTGTGCCCCTGATCCACAGATAGCACCACTGTTCTGTAGAAATCCTGACTCAGTAGTTGGAAGGCTGCGAGATCCGCGTCGTCTGCCTCACCGGTAACCATGACGAGCACACCGCCCGCCATGCCGCTGCGCCTCAGCCGGCTCACGAGTTGGCGAAGATCGAGCGAACGCTTCGGCGATATCGTTGCGAGTTCTTCCATGGCGATCCGGTAGGACTCGGCGTTGCCCACGACCGTGCCGTCGCCGATCCCAGCCCACATGGTTGGTGTGTATCCGCTTCGGAACAAGTGGCGGAGCACCGACGCTGCGCCCTTCACCGCTTGTTCGAAGCTGTCGGAACTACGGTGTGGTTCGACGCGGGGGTCTAGCACGATGAACGCTCTCGACTGCCATGGCATTTCAAGTTGCTTGATCATCAGTGCATCCCGACGTGCTGACGATGGCCAGTGCACCCTCCGCAGATCGTCGCCCTGCTGATATTCACGGAGAGTGAAGAAGTCTTCGCCACCGGTATGCCAGAAGCTGGCTCGCGATGTATTGATCGTCTGATCTTGTCCGCGGCCGGTGGGAACTCCCTGAAGATCCTCGACCTTCGGATATACCACGAGCCTGTCGACGATGCCAGCGCTTGATGTCGTCTCGGCGAAGCCGAGAGGGTCGGTCACCGAGATGAGTGAGGGCCCGACCTTGTAGATGCCTCGCGGCCTGCAGAGGACTTCGTATCGGCCGGCCATCGCGTCGCCGGCGGACACCCTGTCCGCGACGAATGTGGCCGAACCGAGGCCATGGACGCGGTCCTCGACACGAACCCGGTACACCTTGCGTTTTGACGCCAGGCTGAGGTCGACGATGGCACGTTCGCCATCGTGGAGTTGCTCAGGATTGATCGTTCGTCTGAGCGCCAATCTTGGGCCGGATACGCGCACATAGGCCGTGCCGCCCATGACCGCGGTGAACAGGAACACGGCGAGGGCAAGCAGCAGATCCTCTCCGAAGGCAATCCACAACACCACGAGCGCTGCGGCTGCACCGGTTGCAGCCCACCCTCGGAATGTCGGCATCAGCGCGTGTCCCTGGTCCCCGGCACCGGTACGGAGTCCGTGATCGACGCGAGCACCTCTTGTACCGTCGCGCCTCTCATCTGGGCCTCGGGGCGGAGAATCAGCCTGTGGTTGAGGATGGGTGCGAGGACCATCTTCGCGTCATCCGGGGTCGCATAGTCGCGGCCGTCTGCAGCAGCGACTGTTCGCGCCGCCCGCTGTAGGTAGAGGGTTGCTCGGGGAGATGCTCCGAGGAGGATGTCAGGGTTGGTTCTCGTCGCTTCGGCGAGATCGATCAGATAGCCACGGAGTACGTCTGCTACATGGATTTCGCGAGCGATCGATGCCATGCGAACGACATCCTCTGCGTGGACAACCGGTTTGAGATCGATAAAACTCGAGTGTTCACCGTGTGTCTGAAGCATTTCGAGTTCTTTGACACGGTCGGGGTAGCCCATCGTGACACGCATCATGAAGCGGTCGAGTTGTGCCTCGGGGAGGGGATACGTGCCCTCATGCTCGATCGGGTTCTGCGTGGCGATGACGATGAACGGTGCATCCAGTATTCGAGTTTCGCCGTCGACGGTGATCTGGCGTTCCTCCATGGCTTCGAGGAGTGCCGCCTGGGTCTTTGGGCTTGCCCGGTTGATCTCATCCCCGAGAAGGACATTCGCAAAGACGGGTCCAGCGCGGAACGTGAAGGTTCCCTTCTCCCGGCTCCACACCGAGACACCGGTTACATCCGATGGGAGGAGGTCCGGCGTGAACTGGATCCTCTGGAAGGAACAGTCAATGGAGCGGGCGAGGGACTTCGCCAGAAGCGTCTTGCCGACCCCCGGCACATCCTCGATGAGGACGTGCCCTTCCGAGACCAGGCTCGTCACAACGAGCTCGATCGCTCCACGCTTCCCCTGTATGACTCGTTCGATATTCTCGACGATGCTTTGATAGCGTTCGTCGAACCACGAGAGCTGATCCGGTGTCACCGGCACACTGCCTCCTTACATGTGCTGTTGAACCGCGCTGACATTACCCGATGTCGGAGCCTTCGGTGACAAGGAACAGATGACCTGTCCGAAGGTGTACGCTGGCCCGGTGGTCGGTCTCCGCGTGTTCATCGCTGTGCTCGTCAGGCCCTACCTGTGGCCGACGGCGGTCAAATTCCTGTTCGAGTTCGCTCCGCGCCGCTGGTGGGCGAGGTCACCCTTTCTTCCGATTCCCGACCGCCAAGTACTCGAGTGGCGGGTGACTACTGCTTATGGGCGTCCCGATATGACCCTTGCCCCCGACGACGTAGTCTCGTATCTTCGATGGAGACGCACAGCGTGAGATCTCAGAGGGCAAGGAGTCGCGGTGGTCGACAGTTCATTACAGGACGATCTGTTGGGGATACCCGGCGTAGAGGGAGCTGAGGTCGATGGTTCCAACGACGCCCCAGCAGGACTTCGGATCAGGATCGCACAGGATGCTGACCAGGAAGCAGTCGGTGGAGCGATTCGCCGCGTCCTGGGTGCCCACGGCCTCGGTACCGATACCCAGTTGCCCGGGGAGTCCGCTGAAGTATCGGCCGGACGCGACGAGGGTCCTGTTGCTGTGTTGACCGCCGATGAGCCTTCTCCCGTCACTGATCCGCAATCGGACGAGGGAAGGGCCGTCATCGACCTGACAGACAAGGAACCCGTGCCGGCTGTCACTGACGCCACAAATATTGATGAATCATCAGATCGGCTCGAGGCATCCATGGCCCCGGGTTCGTGGGAGGCGGATCACATGCCGCCGTTCGTGGAACCTCGGCGCGAGGCGGAATCCCAGGAGACGGCGGTTGATAGCAGTGGCCAACCATCCAACGGGCGAGTGGCGCGTATCGATTCCGTCGCTGTTGTTGAAGCCCGCGCAGGGATCATCGTCACGGTGAGTGCCTCAGACGGAACCGAGGCGTCCGAAGCCGCTTCCTCGACCGAGGGCGGCGTCGAGAAAGCGGTCGTCAAGGCGACTGCACGTCTCGTCGATCTGGCATCTCCGGATCCGATCATCGTTGAAATCGAGGATCGTCGCGTAGATGGTGTCGAT
>JAUVQC010000090.1 GCA_030598305.1 Actinomycetes bacterium | reverse complement strand
TTCATCGCCCAGCTCGACGACGATGATTGGTTCTCGAGACTGGTTGCGTCAGAGGGCTGAGCATCGGCCGTACGCGACGCGTATGACCTTCTACGTACTAATTTCCCCTTATGGGATCTGTCGGATTCGGCGAAATCGCGCTCATTGCAATCGTGGCTCTGCTTGTGTTCGGGCCGGATCGGCTTCCTGAACTCTCGCGCAAGGCTGGCGAACTCATGACAAAGGCCCGTGAGGCCACAAGATCGTTCACAGATGCCCTCGACAGCGAGTTCGATGAAGCCACATCCCCGCTACGGACATTTCAATCGGAGTTCCAGGCAACGAAGGACGAGCTCTCGAGCGCGGCAGGAACGATACTGAATTTTGACGCATCCGAGGGCGATGCATCAAAGGCTGAGACCACCGAGCCGATGGCCGACGAATCCGGCAAAGCCGATGACGCACCCGAACCGGCAGAGGACGAGGCGTCCGAGTGACCGCGGGACGAATGGACCTGCGGACGCATCTTCGGGAGCTCCGGTCACGACTCCTCAAGACGGTGATCGCCGTTGCTGTCGGGACCACGATCGCGTTCTTCATCAGCGATCAGCTGCTTGATCTCATCACCGAGCCGTACAAGGTTGCTGTCGGCAACGACGCGCTGCCGTTCTTCAAGGTCACGGATGCGTTCTCCGCGATCATGCGTGTCAGCCTCTTCGCTGGCGTCGTACTCGCTTCCCCAGTGATCCTCTACCAGTTCTGGCGATTCGTGGCCCCTGCGCTCTCAAAGAGGGAGAAGCGATGGGCCTACCCGCTCACCGGCGTGTTCACGCTGCTCTTCGTGTTCGGCGTAGCTGTTGGATACGTCGCACTCGAGCGCGGTCTTGTCTTCCTCCTCGATTTCGGTGGGGACTCGTTGCAGCCACTGATCGGAGTCGATGCGTATCTCAGGTTCGCACTTCGCTTCATCCTTGCCTTCGGCATCGCGTTCGAGTTTCCCGTCTTCTTGTTTGCTGCGGCTGCAATGGGCGTTGTCTCATCCAGGATGCTCCGTTCGAATCGACGGTGGGCCGTGGTTATCATCCTCGTAGCCGCAGCGATTATCACACCGTCCGGCGACCCCATGACGCTCCTCCTCCTTGCAGGTCCCTTGTACGTCCTGTACGAGCTCTCCATCCTCGCGATACGATTCATACTCAGGAAGTAGCCGTTTGACCACATCAGTCCTGACGCGGTTCCTGAACGACCTCCCGTTCCGACCGGATGCCTTCCAGACCGAGGCCCTGGGCGCCATAGAGGCAGGGCACTCCGTCGTGGTAACGGCCCCAACAGGGGCTGGGAAGACACTGGTTGCTGATGGTTCGATCGCGCTCACGATCGCCAAGGGCCAACGCGCGTTCTACACGACACCGATCAAGGCGCTCTCGAACCAGAAATTCAATGACCTCACGCACGAGCACGGATCACAAATGGTTGGACTCCTGACCGGAGACAACGTCATCAACGGTGACGCGCCGATCATCGTGATGACCACCGAGGTGCTCAGGAACATGATCTATGAAGGTTCCACGGCGCTCGACGAACTCGGGTTGGTTGTCCTCGACGAGGTCCACTACCTGGCCGACCGCCACCGGGGTTCGGTGTGGGAGGAAGTGATCATCCACCTCCCGAAGCGGATCTCCCTCGTGTGCCTCTCTGCAACCGTGGCGAATCCCGAGGAGTTCACCGATTGGGTCAGGCAGCGCAGGGGGCACTGCTCACTCATCATCGAAACTGAACGCCCCGTGCCGCTCACCTCGATGTATCTGTGGCGTGACCGACACAGGGAACAGCAGCTTGTCATGGCACCCGTGTTCGGAAACAACGGAAGGCCGAACGGGGCAATACGAAAGATGTTGACCGGGTCCAAGGGAAGACACCGGCGCTTCTCAACGCCCCGACGAGTTGCCGTGGTGAAAGAGCTGCAGTCCGAGGGTCTGCTGCCGTGCATCTACTTCGTCTTCTCGCGGAAGGGATGCGATCAGACGGCACAGGAGATCGCCAATGCGAACTTCTCGTTCACCTCAGCGCAGGACAGGAGAGAAATCCGTTCGATCGCGCAGAGGCATGTGGCGCATCTCAGCAACGAGGATCTCGCCGTTCTGGGATACGAACGTTGGCTCAGTGTGCTCGAGAGTGGGGCAGGTGCCCACCATGCCGGGCTCATCCCCGCGTTCAAGGAGACCGTGGAAGAACTCTTCCTGAATGGCCTCGTGAAGGTGGTTGCAGCGACAGAGACGCTTGCGCTTGGCATCAACATGCCGGCGCGCACCGTCGTGCTCGATTCGTTGAGTAAGTTCGACGGTGAGACACATGTGCTCTTGAAACCGAGCGACTACACACAGCTGACCGGACGTGCCGGAAGGCGTGGCATCGATTCTGAAGGCACTGCAGTGGTTCTATTCAGCCAATACGTTCCGTTCGATCAGGTGTCCGGTATCGCAGCCAAGGGGTCAAATCCGCTGCGTTCATCCTTCACACCCACCTACAACATGGCAGTGAACTTGATAGCGCGGTACGACCGGGCCACGGCCCACGACCTCCTCGAGGCATCGTTCGCCAACTTCTCAACGGACCAACGCACCGAGCAGTTACGGCAGAACCTCGACGACCGCAGGAGTGATCTCGACACCTTCCAAGCCGCAGCGACATGCGATAGGGGTGATATCTGGCAGATCACAGAGCCTGGCGATGGCCGCGCCACTCGGAAGGCCGATACGACGCTGCTCCAACCCGGGACTGTGCTTGAAGTGGCCGGCGAAACCCTTGTGCTCCTCGGGCGCTCCTGGGGCGGAGGACAGCCCAAGCTCAGCCTTACGAACGTATCGGGCAGGCGGGTCATGATCCGTACGCGCGATCTGCCGAGTAGCGCCTCCATACTCGGCTCTATCAACCTTCCGAGTCCGCACCAGCCCCAGCAGCCGGATTATCGACGAGAAGTCGGAACCATGCTCGACGTCTTCGTGCCGATCGATGAGCCATTACTCCTGTTCCCGACCTCGGATGCCAAGGGTGTTCGCGGTTGTCCAGACATCGATACGCATCTCGGATGGGTCGAGAGGGCCCGAAGGGCAGAGCGCGACATCCGGAGGCTTGAACGCCGGATCGAGCGCTCCAACACGAACGCTGTCGGCGTCGAGTTCGACAAGCTGATGAACGTGCTCGACGTAACCGGATACACGAGTGATTGGTCGCTCACGCCGCGTGGGAAGTCCCTCAGACGGCTCTACAACGAGCTCGACCTGCTGCTTGCGGAATCTCTGAGGACAGGCGTTTTCGACGACCTGTCGGCGCCGGAGTTCGCTGCACTCGCCTCTGTTTTCACATATCAGGCAAGAGGTGGCGACGTGTCAGACATGCCCCACGCGGCCTTTGCGGATGTTGCGATCGCAGCAATTTCAGAACTCGCTGGTTCGATATCGGAGCACGAAAGGAGTGCGGGGCTCATCGAGACCCGCTTTCTCGATGTCGGACTCGTCGATTCGATCCATGCATGGGCATCCGGCCTCGACCTTGCGGACATCTTCGACAAGGACGATCTCAGGGCAGGCGACTTCGTGAGGTCGACGCGACAGCTCCTTGACCTCCTCCGCCAGATCAGGGACGGTTTTCCCGCGTTCCAGGATGTCGCTGCGCGGGCCATCGAATTACTCGATAGGGGAATCGTCGAAGTAGGGGCTGTGAAATGACCTGGTTCGGTGTCGTGAACCCCGCAGCCGGTCGCTCGTCGTCTCCCTATGGGGAGACCCTCGCTGTTGCTGACGAACTCGGACTGAGATGCTCGTTCAGGGAGTCCGAGTCGCCGGGCCACGTCGCAGAACTCGTTTCAGATGCCATTGAACGCGGGATCACGCGATTCGTTTCGGTTGGCGGCGACGGGACAGCGAATCTCGTGCTCAACGCGATGCTGTCAACAGCCCCGGACACGAGATTCACGTTCGCGATCGTCGCCGCGGGATCCGGTAGTGATTTCGTAAGGACGTTCGGTCATGAACGAGGGATACGAGAAGGGCTGCTCCGAATCGCGCGTCCGGAGTTGGACCTCTATCCCGTCGACGTCGGATTCGTAAGAGGTGGCTTCGGAACGCGGTACTTCCTGAACGCGCTGAACGTCGGGGTTGCCGCCGCGTCCGCTGCAAGAGCAAACACGCTGCCGCGATGGGCAGGTTCTCCGCGCTATACGGCTGCATTCTGGATCGCGCTCTGGCGTTTTCCGAATGCCTCGGTAGAGGTTGCAATCGATAACCACACGTTCGTTGGTGACGCGATCAACATCGTCGTCGCGAACGGACAGTTCTTCGGCGGCGGTCTGAATATCGCACCCCGATCCATGCTTGGGGACGGAGAGATGGATGTCCAGGTGTTCAGGGGACCGAGGAGGCAAGCGTTTTCGATCATGCCAAGGGTCCTCATGGGTACCCACCTCACCCACAAGGGTGTGAGGCGGTACTCGGGAGCAACGATCCACATCGAGGCTCCCACGACCTGGCCTGTCGAGGCCGATGGCGAAATCCTCGGATCGGGCAGTGTGGATATCGACGTCGTCCCTGATGCCATCGACTTCGTGATCTAGGGCACTGACCCGCGAATACTCGTGGGCAAGGCATTGGACGACTCGTCCACGATCGCGGTCTCAGCAGAAAGCTATTGCAGTGTGACGCGACTTCGGTATGCTCCGCGCCCAGAGAGAGAACCGAGAGGCATATGAGCATCGAAGCCACCGAAGAAGTCGAGACAGTGGAAGAACTCGAGGAGGGCGAAGCCGGTAATGAGAAATCCGGGGACAGCGAATCCGAACCCACGGAGGCGCTCGACGAGCTCGAGGCAGAAGAACTCGAAATGCTCACAGAAGACGAGTCAAATGAAACCATCGTCGTGGACGAAGCCGCCGAGATGCGTGCGATCCGCCGCGCAGAGATCGCCATGGAGTCCGGAGAGGTCGACGAAGCAGCATCCGATGAGTTCGTGTGCACCGTCTGTTTCCTGGTGAAGCGTCGCAACCAACTCGCCGCCAAACGCAAGAAGGTCTGCCTCGACTGCGCCAGCTGATCACGCTGATTTCCTGAACTCGCCCCACCGCGCTCAAGCCGAACAATGCCTGCACCGACACTATGTGTATGGAACACTTCAGTATGCCCGTTCTTGTCATCGTCCCGACCTACAACGAAGCAGAGAATGTTGAGCGAATCGCAGAGGCGGTTCGTGCCCATGGTTATGACCTTCTCATCGTCGACGATGGCTCGCCCGACGGTACTGGGGCCATTGCGGACGATCTGAGCGATCGGGACAGCGGTGTTCTCGTCCTCCACAGATCAGAGAAGAACGGCCTTGGACCTGCGTACGTCGCTGGATTCGAAAGGGGACTGGGGCTTGGTTACGAGATCCTTTGTGAGATGGACGCCGATTTCTCCCACAATCCCGACGACCTGCCTCGTCTCGTAGGTGCCGTCACAGCCGGAGCAGACCTTGCCATTGGTTCCCGATACGTACCGGGCGGGGGCACCGACGGGTGGCCCTGGCACCGACGGGCAATCTCACGGGCTGGAAATGCCTATGCAGCGCTGCTCCTTGGCTTGACGGTACGCGACGCAACAGCGGGGTTCAGGGCGTTCAGGGATACAACACTGCGTAAGATCGATCCAGGAACCTGTCAGGCATCCGGCTACGGCTTCCAGGTCGAGATGGCTTGGAGAACCGAACAGGCCAGCCTCGAGATCGTAGAAGTACCCATCACGTTCAAGGACCGCGTCGAAGGTGAGTCCAAGATGAACGGAATGATCGCCCTCGAAGCGATCTTGTTGATCACACGATGGGGGATCAGGGAGAGGTTCGGTCGAAGCGGTTCGTAGACCCATCTCGTCGCTACGCTCGTGCCATGCTTGTTTCTGCCCGTCCCGCCGCAAACAGCGACGTCTTCCGTCTCGTCTCGCTGTACCGCGACATGGAGCGCGAGCAGACAGTTCGCAAGCCGATCTGGGCCCTCACGGATGGGCTCGACGAGCGATTCGACCTCTCG
>JAUVQC010000009.1 GCA_030598305.1 Actinomycetes bacterium | reverse complement strand
CGGGGGCCTCTGGTGGGTCGCCAGGGACTTGAACCCTGAACCTATTGATTAAGAGTCAATTGCTCTGCCAAATTGAGCTAGCGACCCGTCGAAGAGAATACCAGCGCGCAAACCTAACGACCCCGACCTGCAACCCAGGGTTCGCGGTCCGGTATGTGCCGCAGCGAGCCCACAGAAGGTTGGACATTCCCCACGAGAGGAATTGTCGCTGCCGGATGGCACGATATTGCGATGAATGCAGATGCAGAATTGTATGCCGTCGCGGCCAACCAGGGTGGGGTCGTGCGCCGTGACCAGGCCTTGATGGCGGGTTTGACCCGACACCAGATCGATGGCCGAGTGCGGTCGGGACAGTGGATCCCCGTGGCAAGGGGAGGGTATCGGCTGATAGATCTGACGGAGGCAACTGACATCGTGCGCGCCGCTGTCGCTGTACTCCCGTCAGCAGTCGTGTCTCACTTTTCGGCTGCTCGGATCCACAAGATGTCCTTTGCGCCCATCGATCATGCCTCGGTCACTGTGCACTCCCGAACGACACACCGCTTCTCTGGCGTTCAGGTGTTTCGGTGTTTGGACATGAGAGACCGCCACATCACGACTTGGCAAGGTTTGCCCATGACCACACTTGAGCGCACTGTGGTTGACCTTGCGTCGGTCGTATCGGAGCGTCGTTTGGCTGTGATTGTTGATGATCTATTGGCCGGGCGTCGAACGACTCTTCATCAGTTGGATGAGGTACTCCGGGACGTGGCACGGAGGGGCAAACCTGGAGTTCGAGCCATGCGCGGTGTGTTGATGGCACGCTCGGACTCGGAGGATCAGCAAACGAGGCTTGAGACGATTGGGATGCGGGTTCTTCGGGATGGCGGCCTCCCTTCGTTCGAAGCGGAATATCCGATCCCTTGGCGTCCAGATCGGCGATTTGACGTTGCCTTCGCGACCGCCCGGTTGGCAATTGAGTGGGATTCGTTCCGGTGGCATTCACAGGAGCGAGTATTCCAATCGGACCGGGAGAGAGACAGAGAGGCTTTGGAGCACGGCTGGAGAGTGCTCCGATTCACATGGAGGGACGTGACGGAGGATCCGGACTCGGTAGTGCGCACCGTGCAGGCTCTACTTCTTGCGACCACGATTCGTTCTCCGGGCTAGCTGCGGCACATACCGGACCGCGAACCCTGGGTTGTGTCGCGTCGTTGTGTCGGTGTGTGTGGGGATGGGGTATCGTCACGGCTCACATCGGGCTGTGGCGCAGCTTGGAAGCGCACCTGCTTTGGGAGCAGGGGGTCGTCAGTTCAAATCTGACCAGCCCGACGGGGGGAACGCCAAAGGAACGCCGAAGGCGTTCCCCGTTCCTTGGGAGTTGCTCTGCAACTCTGGGATCGTGGTGACAATCGCGGACCTTGAGATACGAGCCCTCGCATTCATGCGGGGCCGTTCTCGCTCTGGGGGCCACATCGCGCGTTTGTGTACAGATGAACCCCAGGTTGCAGTTCAGGTCGGCAGGGTCATGATGTATTCGGCGACGATCTCGCCGCGGCCAGGTGCGAAGGCCTCGTCCTCGCCGGTGATGGCGAACCCGCACTTCTCGAGCACCTTGATCGATGCGGCATTGTCCTGGACGACACGGGCATGGATCGGGCGCGCAGCGTCGATGAGGAGGAATTGACCCAGAGCCGTCGTTGCGATTCCGGTGCCCCACGCATCCTTGTCGACCCAGTACGTGACTTCGCGATCGCCGTCCATTGAATAGCTCCCAACGTTTCCGACAACCACACCGTCTCGCAATATGGTGCGCATCGTCACGTCATCGTTGCCGAGGATGCGGTTCCAGTGGGCGTCGAATTCCGTCCGGTCGACGGGATCCTCCGGGGTGAACGCGGCCATGTGGATCGCTTCTGCGTCCTGCATGAAGCTGTAGAACATGTTCCTGTCTGCGCCTTGCACCTCGCGCAGTGTGATATTGCCCGTCACAGGGGCTTTGTGGCGTGTACGAGGATGTCGATGGCATCGATGTCGAAGTTGTCGACCGGACGAAGCACCTCGCCGATTGAGACCATGTCGAGATCTTCAAGCAACGGCGTGATCTTCTCCTCGGTCCAGAGGATGTCCGGGTACGGAGGGCCACCCACGCCATCAGTCAGATTCCGCAGCGCGTGGCCAACGGCGATGAGCGTTCCGCCCGGTGCGACTGCCCTGGTCGCCGTTGCGAATAGTGCAGCCATACCTTCGGCGTCCAAGTGGACGTAGACGATCGTCACCAAATCGAACTCTCGACGCGGTTCGTATGCGGTGATGTCGGCGACCTGCCAGTCCACTGTCGTGTCACCAGCGATCTGGCGTGCCTTATCGATGGCGACACCGGAGAAATCGACACCCGTCACGTCCCATCCAGTCCTCGCCAACCAGATCGAATTGCGGCCCTCACCGCACGCAAGGTCGAGTGCCGACCCGATTTCGAGCTCACCAACAATTGGTGGAAGGAACATGTTCGGTTCGGCCGACCAGATCAACTCGCTCTCCTGGTACCTGGCATCCCACAAGTTGCTGTTCATACACAGACCTTACGACCTTGGCGAAGGCACAATGGCGGCATGGAACACGATTGGCGGCCGTTGACGATCCCAGAGGTCGCTGCGCGCTTCGAATGTACTGATGTCGATTGGTGGATCGCGGGAGGCCACGCGATCGACCTCTTCCTTGGCTGGGAGACCCGGCCACATGCCGACCTCGACGTCGAAATGTTCCGCAAGGACAGGGAGGTGCTCTTCGATGTATTCGATGGCTGGGAGCTCCACTCGATGTCCGAGGGTGTGCTGAACAGGTGGATGCCCGGCGAACCCATTGAGCCCCCTGTCTTCGGAATCTGGGGTCGCCCTGACGCGTCAGCAGCCTGGGGCGTTGAGGTCATGCTCGCTGATGGCGACGGTGCAACCTGGAAGTTCCGACGCGACAACGAGATCCAGATGGATCTCGGGGCCCTCACGCTGAGGTCTCGGAAGGGCGTCCGGTACTGCACGCCCGAAGTGCAATTGTTGTACAAGTCGAAGCAGGCTCGTCCAAAGGACGACATCGATTTCGCGCGGTGCGTTCATCGCATGGATGCGGGCCAGCGTCGGTGGCTCCTTGCCGCGATCGCCAGATCAACACCGGGGCATCCTTGGATTGGTGTCTTGGATGCGTCCCTCGGGGAGCAGCACGAATGAACCAGGAACGTCGGTAACCTACGTCGGCGTTAGCGGGTGTAGCTCAATGGTAGAGCCCCAGCCTTCCAAGCTGGTCACGCGGGTTCGACTCCCGTCACCCGCTCGACCAGTGGGATAGAATTCCACTGTCTGAGCCCCCGTAGCTCAAACGGATAGAGCAACGGACTTCTAATCCGTAGGTTGCACGTTCGAGTCGTGCCGGGGGTGCGAGCAGCCCAAGGGTTTCAGCCGGGTCCACCCCTCGACCAGCGTTCGAGTGTTGCACGAACGGGAAGGTTTGGCGGCTGCTTGGTTGGCGATTCGGTGTGGTGTCGTCGTGCCTGCCTACGATTCGTGAGTGTGGCCGTAGGAGGCTTCAGGTTCGTCTTCCATTGCGATGCTGGTTCCACCGGCGGATGACACAATGAACGTGACGCTGTAGGTGTCGAAGCCGCCGCAGGTTTGGACGGTCCAACTCTCTATCCAACTAACGCCATCACCTCCGATCACGTCGGCATCCACGACACTGGCTCCGCCACAGTCGTCGTGTGTGGCGATGGCGACCGTCTCCACGACAGGGATCGTGTCGGTCTGTAGCTCAGCACCTGCAATCGATGATCCCGGTACCACGCCTCCAGAGCTCGTCCATTCGAGAGTCGAGAGCACGTCCTCGAATGCTCGTCTGTCGGCAACTACGTCCCCCGTACTTCCCTGCCACATAACGATGACGCCGGCAGTTCCTTCAAACACCGTATAGAACAATTGGCGTTCACCCTCGGTAGCTATCACGGCGGGGAACCCCCCATACTCGGCGTCTTCGACCTCGGGGGAGGTCATACCGACCGCCTCAAGTATTGACGGCAATGTCTCTTCAAGAGTGGCCCGTTCTACGACGCCTTCGTGGGCGAAGAAGATGGATACCGGTTGGTCGGGATACCCCAACCCAAGGAAGCCTGGACCTTGCTCGAACATCCCGAGTTCGACCGGCACAGCGAAATCAAAGAATGGATAAAGACCGTCACCTTCCGCCTCGGAGTAGAACGTGTTCAACTGCTGCAGCGATACGGTCACGCCATCGGGAATCTCAATTGCCGGACTGGTGAAAGGCGGGGTGAGTATGTACTCGGTCACCGAGCGACTCATCTCCACGTCTCCCTCGAAGTTGAATACAAGGTTGAGGCGGATAATGGAGGGGAACCCCTCGGCGGAAACCAGCACCTCAGTGGTTGATGCGGTGGCAGCCACAAGGCCAGGATCGACCGACCAATATGTGGGGTCGTACTCGATGTTGCTGGACGGCGTCAGGATCGTCAGAAGAGGATCGTCGTTCGATGGACCTCCATTCGCCCACTGGTCGGTGGTAGCGATCATGCTGATCACGTAACCCAACGTTGTGCCGTCAGTCTCCGATCGAGACCTGACCGTCCAGTTGCCATCGGCCAAGTTGTAGACGAAAGCGTCCAATAGTCGAGTCTCGTCAACCAATTCTGTCGTGGCTCCTGGCCCCACGACTTGTCGTGTCCTCGCCTCGAAGAGCACCGTATCAAGTCCTGAAAAGTCGGTCTTCTGTCGGAACGACGAATCCGTGCCCTCGACAGCACCTGCACCGGACACGGACACCGTCCCGGCAGAAGTCTCCTGTCGTCCGACAACATCGATCGTCGCAGCGAACCGTGGGTCAGAGATCGTGGTGAGGAAGAGTTCAACCACGTTCGGAGCCTCGGTCGTTGTCGTCTCGGCGGTCGTTGTGGTCGCGGCGGCCACTGCGGTGGACGGTGGCAGCGTCGGGTCGGAGTCAGCACCGGGCGTACAACCCGCGAGAAGGGCGCAAACACCGAATGCGACGAGGAGAAGGGGGAGGGATCGTCGCATCAGAGGCCTCCTGTCGCTTGCCACACTTGTCAGCGTTATTGCTCAGTGTATTCCTAAGGAATTGCTCGTCAATCAGGGTTTTCCCCTATTCGAACCGAAGGCATAAGACGCGAATCGCTGCAACCGGTTCAACATCGGCACCAGTGCTCGGCATCAGTGGCCGTCCGTTGCGGAGCGTCAGCCCTCAGGTGTGGTTCCGCGTTGTCCGAGTTCGCGGTCGAGCATGAGGACCGTGTGGCCTGCTCCGCCGCGTTCGAGGTCGTCGATGATCTGTTGAACCGTCGATTCTTCTTCGACCTGTTCTGCGACGAACCAGTCCAACAGGGGTATGGAGGAGAAATCGCTCTTCTCGATGGCCAGCGCATACAGATGGTTGATAGATGCTGTTACTTCCTTCTCCTGGGCGAGAGAAGCACGGAAGACATCAATCGGCGTTCCAAACGTGACAATTGGAGCCTGGATCTGGCCCAGTTCGACGTTCCCGCCGCGGTCAAGGACAAACTGGAAGAGCCTGAGCGCATGGGTTGTCTCTTCGTCCGATTGGTTACGCATCCAGCTCGCCATGCCAGGCAGGCCTTCTGTTTCGAGCCATGCGCTCATGCCGAGGTACGAGTACGCCGCGGCGTACTCCATCGTGATTTGGGCGTTGAAAGCCTCTTCCAGCTCAGGAGTCATGGTCACAAGATTTTCTCTTTCTACTCAATCGCGGCCGGCGAATGACCGCGCATTTCTGCATGCCGAACCAAGGATATGGACGCTCTGATTCTCACCGGGCATCGGCCATCGAAGCCGAAACTCTTCAGTGACCGGCGGAACCCTCGGCTGGTAGTGTCGCTTCGTATCAAAGGAGCAATCACATGGGTCAGGAACTCATACCGTCTGAGCAGGTCTCGGCAATCGCCTCCGAGGCCTACGTCTATGCCTTTCCCATGTTGATGGGATACCGCTATGGCTACGCGAGATTCCTCCAGCCTGCTTCTCCGGTGTATGCCGGTCCGGCAAATGAGGGTCTGTTCGGCGAGGCAGTGACCTTGGACCACACGTTCAAGGACGTGATCTCACCGAATGCCGATACGCCGTACTCGTTTGGTTTGCTGGATCTACGCGCCAGCCCTGCAGTCCTTACGGTCCCTGAGGTCTCGGGCCGGTACTATGGGATACAGTTCGAGAATCTGTTGGGAAACAACGAGTTCTATGTTGGCAGCAGAACAACGGGTACTGCACCCGGGTCCTATCTTCTTTCGGGCCCGCGGTGGGACGGTGAGGTCCTCGACGGCTTTGCTGGGTCCTTCCGCTTCGAAACCGACCTGGTGTTTCTCATCGGTCGCACTCAGCTGTTGGGTTCCAATGATCAGAGTGCCCTCTCCAGGATCATGGCTCAGTATCGACTGGAGCCGCTGGAGGTCTATCAGGGTGGCGAAGCTGCTCCGTTGCCTCCGTTCGACTGGCCTCACTGGGACGATGCAGCGTCCCGCGACGAACGGTTCATCGGATATGTCAACGCCCTGCTCACTCTGGCCCTACCCGCCCATCCAGACGACGAGGCGATGTTCGAACGTTTCACCTCGATCGGGATCGGACCAGGCATTCCGTTCGACGCCGATTCTTTGAGCGATGAACGCAGATCAGCTCTCGCCAAAGGCATTGCCTCCGCTCGAACCCTCTTGGCAGCGGCCTCCGAGTCGCTGGGGGAGAATGTCAACGGGTGGATGACGATGGATCCCTTCGGCAACCACGATTTCTATGACGGCGACTACATGAAACGTGCTGCGGCTGCGATGGTCGGTTGGGGAGGCAATGATCAAGCCGAGGCCCACTATCCAATGGGTCGAGCCGATGCCGATGGCAACCCACTCGACGGCGACGCCAAGTACAAGCTGACACTCGAAACGCCCCCTCCGGTCAATGCGTTCTGGTCGGTGACCATGTACGACACGTCATATGACGGGACTGCCGGATACATGGTTGAGAATTCGATCGACAGGTACCTGATCAACTCGACCACCGAGAATCTGATCTTGGATGAGAACGGTGGGCTCACGATCACAATGCAGCGCGACGAGCCGACCGAGCCGAAGGAGCGAGCGAATTGGCTGCCAACTCCTGAAGGCCGTTTCTACCTCGCTCTGCGAATGTACTGGCCTCAACCCGCCGCCCTCGATGGTACTTGGAAGCCGTCACCGGTCACGCGAGTTGGATAGCGAGCCACAACAGCATGACGCCACAACCCCCACAGGATGAGATACGTCGCATCTATGCCGAGACAAAGGTCATCGCGGTCGTCGGGGCATCGCCTGATGCTTCCAAGACGGCCAACAGCGTTCCGTCCTACCTACAGGATGTGGGGTATCGCATCGTCCCTGTCAATCCTCACTACGAAAGGGTTTTCGGCGAGATGTCCTATCCAACGCTTGCCGACATTCCGATGTCCGTTGACGTTGTCGATGTGTTCCGGCCTCAGCAGGAGGCTCCTGAGATCGCGCGGCAGGCGGCCGCCATCGGCGCCAAGGTGCTCTGGCTGCAAGTTGGGATCACGTCCGAGGAGGCGGGCCGAATAGCTCAGGATGCTGGGTTGACGTTCGTCTCGGATCTCTGCTTGGGGGCCATGCACGCTGTGCTTGAGATCGGGTCCGACCCGGAAGCTTCAGACTGAACCGTTCGAGGGCGAGGCTACTTTGAGCGAACCCCCCATTACCCTACGTTTCTTCCCACGGAAGTACACAGCTCAATGCGCTTCCTCGGACTTCTGATCCGCAGGTTGCACGTTCGAGTCGTGCCGGGGGTGCACAGTGAGCTTGCTCACTGAACATGGTGGCCGTAGCTCAGCCTGGTTAGAGCACCTGGTTGTGGTCCAGGAAGTCGCGGGTTCGAATCCCGTCGGCCACCCCGAACCGCGTCTCGTCCCTCACTCGAGGGGGAGGCGCGGCTGTACACGACATCTAGGAGTGACCGTGCAAACCGACGTCAGTGAATCGGGACGATTCGAGCGAACGCTCACCGTCACCCTTGAGAATGAGGAACTCGCTACCGCCAAGAAGAAGGCTGCAGCGAAGATCTCCAAACAGATGAAGATCAAGGGATTCCGTCCCGGAAAGGCACCGCTTCCGATCGTTGAGCGGCACGTCGGTATCGACTATCTGCGCTCCGAAGCCGTTGAGGAAGCCGTTCAGGACATCGTTCCCGAAGCCATCGACGAAGCAGGCCTGGACCCGGTGACCGTTCCTTCCGTCTCTGCCATTCGCGACGACAATGAGGATGGGACCGTCGAGATCGACATCATCGTGACACTCTGGCCGGTCCTCGATGCGCTCCCTGAATTCGGGGACATCGAGATCGAGGTCGAGGATACCGCGGTGTCCCAGGAGGAAATCGATCAGCAGGTCGATGCTCTGCGCGAGCAATTCGCAGAGCTGGTTGAGCACGAGGGTGAACTCTCTGAGGGTGACTTTGCGCTCATCGACATCGCCGTCGAGCACGAAGGCGAGGATGTCGAATCGGCCGCTGCAAAGGACCTGATGTACGAGATCGGCTCTGAGTCCTTCATCGAAGGTATCGACGTGCTCTTGACCGACGTATCGGTGGGTGACACGGTCACCGGTGAGGGCACGCTCCCCGATGGCTACTCGGACAAGGGCGGTGAGGCCGTCACCCTGACGATCACCGTCAAGGAAGCCAAGAAGAAGAACCTTCCGGACCTCACCGACGACATGGTCGAGGAGGCGACGGAGTTCGAAAGCGTCGACGAGCTTCTCGAGGCGATCGAGAAGAACATGCACGCGTACAAGGTTCACACCCAGCGTACGGTGCTGCAGGACAAGGTCGTCGAATACGTTGTCAACGAGGTCGAGTTCGAACTTCCCGAAGCACTCCTTGCCGCCGAGGTGGAGGCACGACTCCGCAACCTCATCGGTCGTCTCGAAGAGAGCGAGCTCTCCATCGAGGACTACTTCAAGATCACAGGCCAGGACGAGGACGGTTTCGTGGCCCAGACCAGGGCTGAGGCCGATCAGGCGTTGTCGACCCGGATCATCCTCGAATCTCTCGCAGCCATCGAGGGTTGGACGGTCCAAGACGAGGAACTGTTGGAGAACGTGGTGGGGCTACTCGAGGTCGATGAGGACGAGGCAGCCAATATTCTCGAGGGCTGGAAGTCAGATGGTCAAGTAGAGGCACTGACCGGTGATATCCTCCGCGCACGGGCCCTCACCAGCCTCGTCGAAGCGGCAACGGCCGTCGACAAGGATGGCAACCCGGTTGATCTGACTCCGGTCCAGATCAGCGAGGAGAACCCGGAAGAAGAGTTCGAGGAAGGCCTCGAAGAAGAACATGAAGGGGAAGAGACCGAGACCGAAGGGGTTGAGGCAGCTTCCGAGGTGTCCGATGATGAAGAGGACGCCGTTGAAGAGTCTGAGGAGCATGGATGAGCTATCTGGTCCCAACCGTCGTAGAGAACACACCGCGTGGTGAACGCGCCTTTGACATCTACAGCCGCCTTCTCAAGGACCGCATCATCTTCCTTGGGACGCCGATCGATGATGGTGTTGCGAATATCATCATGGCGCAACTCCTCCACCTCGAGGGTGAGGATCCTGACAAGGACATCAGCCTCTACATCAACTCACCCGGTGGCTCGACGACCGCGCTCATGGCGATCTATGACACGATGCAGTACATCAAACCTGACGTATCGACACTGTGCATGGGACTCGCCGCATCCGCGGCGGCCGTGCTCCTCGCTGCCGGAGCAGAGGGCAAGCGATTCGCCCTGCCACACACTCGCATCATGATCCACCAGCCACACATCTCAGGCCTCGGTGGGCAGGCAACGGACATCGAGATCCACGCCAGAGAGATCCTCAAGACCCGCGAGGACATCAACGAGATCCTTGCTGAGCACACCAAGAAACCGCTCGAAACTGTCCAGGCAGACACCGAGCGCGACTTTTGGCTCGGAGCTGAAGAGGCAATGGAGTACGGTGTCATCGACTCAGTGCTTACGGGCCGCTCGCTCGAAGCCGTCGAGAGCTAGGGAGCAACAGGTTGGCCAAGTACGAAGGTTCCGAACTCCTCAAATGCAGCTTCTGCGGCAAGTCCCAGAAGCAGGTCAGAAAGCTGATCGCTGGTCCCGGCGTCTACATCTGTGACGAGTGCATCGAGCTGTGCAACGAGATCATCGAAGAGGAGCTCTCCGATACCGAAGAAGTCGACTTCACCGAGCTGCCGAAGCCCCACGAGATCTTCGAATTCCTCGAGGAGTACGTGGTCGGGCAGGACCAGGCGAAGAAGGTGCTTTCCGTAGCGGTGTACAACCACTACAAGCGGGTCCGTGCCGGACAACGCTCGACCGACGACGACGTCGAGCTGCAAAAGTCCAACATCCTGATGATCGGCCCAACAGGGTCAGGCAAGACGCTCATGGCCCAAACACTTGCCAAGCTTCTCAACGTGCCGTTCGCGATTGCGGATGCCACGGCCCTCACAGAGGCTGGCTACGTGGGCGAGGATGTTGAGAACATTCTCCTCAAGATCATCACCGCAGCAGACTTCGACACCAAGCGTGCCGAGCAGGGAATCATCTACATCGATGAGATCGACAAGATCGCCCGCAAGGCCGAGAATCCGTCCATCACCCGCGACGTTTCAGGTGAGGGAGTGCAGCAAGCGTTGCTCAAGATCATCGAAGGGACCGTTGCTTCGGTGCCTCCCCAGGGTGGCCGGAAGCATCCCCACCAGGAACTCATCCAAGTCGATACGACCAACATGCTGTTCATTGTCGGTGGCGCGTTTGCAGGCCTCGAGGAGGTCATCACGAAACGTGTCGGCGACAAATCCGTTGGCTTCGGTGCCGATGTCCGATCCAAAGAGGAGATTCGTCCCTCCGAGCTCATCGATCAGGTGATGCCGGAGGACCTCATCAGCTACGGCCTCATTCCCGAGTTCATCGGCAGGCTTCCTGTAATGACCACCGTGGCTGACCTCGACAAGGAGTCACTCGTGAGAGTGCTCACCGAGCCGAAGAACGCCATCGTGAAGCAGTACAAACGATTCTTCGAGATGGACGGCGTCGAGCTCGTCATCGAGGATGACGCGCTCGAGGCGATCGCCGAGCAAGCCATGAAACGCGGCACCGGCGCTCGAGGCTTGCGGGCCATCATGGAGGAAGTCCTCCTCGACACGATGTACGAGCTGCCGTCGCGCACCGACGTCGCCCGCGTGGTTATCGATGGCGATGTCGTCCGTGACCGCGTCAATCCGACGCTCGTGCCCATCCAGGATCTCGCTTCGACTGATCTTCCCGAGGAACGATCGGCCTAGGAGATGTCGTCTTGGCCGAGCTGCGCCAAGGTTGCCTTCATCGGTTCCCACGGGATCCGCAAAACAACCGCCGTCCATGGTTTCGCTAATGCGATGCAGCGCGCAGGCCGTTCCGTCGAACACGGGCGTGAGGTCGTCCGTGACAATCCCCTCGGTATCAACGAGTCTGCAACAGGTGAGGCGCAGCTGTGGGTGATCGTGTCCCAGATCCGTCAGGAACTGCGACTGGCACAGAACACCGAGGTGCTCGTGCTCGACCGGGGTGTGATGGACAATTATGCGTACTACCTGCGGGCAAATGGGGGAGAGGACCCATTCGATGTCGGTCCCCTCGTCATGAAATGGTCAGAGACGTACGACATGGTGGTTCGCCTTCGTCCGGACATCGAGTTACGGGACGATGGAGTTCGCTCGACATCAGACACTTTCCGCCGCGATATCGAGTCGATCCTCGACGAGCAGCTGCCAGGACTTGTCGATTCCCGCCGCCTGGTTGAACACGATGCGTCGTCCATCGGCGACCGTTTCGACTGGTGGCCGCTTGCCGAACGGCTCGCCGGACTGATGGAACTGCCTCTCTTTGCAGACGGCGGTCCTCGGCGTCGGGCTCGACCTGTCCCCAAGCAGTCGCCTGAGGTTCCACAGCTCGAGTTGGAGATCTGACCGCGTCTAGGGTCTGGTGATGGAAGCTCCACACATACCAAAGGTCGCTGGTGAGCGAGAGATGCTGGTTGCGTTTCTTGATTTCCAGAGGGCAGTCATGATCGATAAGGCAAGCGGCCTCACACAGGAGCAGTGGGGACAACGCCTTGCACCCTCCACGATGACACTCGGAGGGATGATCTACCACCTCACTGTCGTCGAGGAGTCGTGGTTCGCCGACATGTTCGCAGGCGAAGGCCTCGGGGAACCGTGGGCATCAGTTGATTGGGAGGCCGACCGCGATTGGGAATGGAATGTTGCCCCAACCATGGAACCCGCGACTGTGCTCGATGCCTATCGAAGATCGATTGAACGATCGAACGAGATCGTGGCCGCTGCGGACTCCCTTGACCAACTATCGGACAAGTCTCGCGGCGAGAGTGGTGAACACTGGTCCCTGCGCTGGATTCTCATCCACATGATCGAGGAGACCGCTCGCCATGCAGGTCACGCAGACCTCATCCGCGAGTCGATCGACGGAGAGGTCGGCGACTTCAGGGACGATGGCTGAGCAAGGAAGCGGTCGGTCAACGGTGCGACCGGCGACGAACGGCGACGTTGTCGTAATCCAGCGTGACGTTACCTATCGATCAGCCGAAGGAGCGCACATCGTCCGCTGATTCGACCCGGGCCGAGAACCCATCGAGCTCGGCGACGCTCGGCTCACCGATCCACACCTGGACATCGCGCAGAATGTCCTGGTACTTCTCTTCCTGCCCCGGCGCGACGACCGCGACGATTGGCGTGGCGTCGTCGAGTACTTCCTGGTAGCGCTTGAGCAGGAAACGGTGTAGTGGCCTGTCGAGGTCGAGCTGGAAGATCACTCCGTGAGCAGCGTCGACCATCTCGCAGTTGCCAGAGACGATCGGGCACGTATGGCCATAGGCAGGCCCATGGCAGGTGAGCACCGGGTGGCCGAGTTTCTCGAGGAAGTCCTTGTCCGGTGGATCCTCGAGAGCCGTCACGTCGAGGATCAAGCCGCTGTAATCCATTGCGGGCATCAGTTCCTCTTTGGCCTGATGTTGCAAGGATAGCCGTTCGACGACCGGAATGCGGAGATATGAACTAAGGAATAGTGTCCGATACATCAGTCACCGTGTGACTCGGGTTCCTCCTCGTTGGCAGGCACGGGTGGTGGCGGTATCAATATGGGTTCGAGGCCCATGGCACCGAAGAAGCTCGTATGGAGATAGCCGGATTCGAGGCTGAACGAGATATGCATGTGATCGTCGTGACGTGCGGTTGGATCGGAGATACAACGCTGTCCTGAATCATCGCGCGGATCGCAGTAGATCCTCCACGTCGGGTCGTGGGCGCTCCATATCCTGTTGTGCCAGATCAACTGGGTGATACCGATCCGGCGCGCAATCGCGAATTCGTTCCCTTCGGAATCTGTCGCCAACAGCCATCGGAGGAGGGACAATCCGGAGGCCCATCCGTATGGGTCGGTCGCATCGACCCTCCAGTCGAGTGCCAGACCCATCTTGTGGTAGCTGAATTCGTAGGACCACGTGACATCGCAATCTCTGCTGGTACTGCCCCCTATGTCATAGTGCGATCGCAGCACGCCCCTGAACGCAACTACCCCTGGCTTGGTCTCGGGTTCGCAATACCAGTCCGGTTCGACGGGCCACGTATCGAGAGTTGTTGAGAACTCAGGCAGCTCCGGTGGTTGCGGAGTAGGGACGCAAGGGTCCGGTTCCGGGTAGATGCCAGCGAGCGGCGGACACTCGAACACTGCGGACGCGGTGTCCGGAACGGACTCATCAGCGTGAGCTGGTCCGACAGACACACCGACCAGACCGATTGCCAAGGACATCGCGAAGACGCCAACGATGGAATGCGCTGATCGAGTCACACTCGACTTCTGCACGTACGTACCCTCCAACGACTCCTGACGCGCCCACGTCCAGGTCTCTCCGAATCGTACCTCCCGGAGCCACTGCGTTCAAGACGCCAATGGAGCCGTGCGCGGTTCCTTCTCGTTGACGCCAGCCTTCCACACGTGGGTCACACGGTTCGGGTTGCCCCAGCCGGTTGTGTCCTCGATGGGATTGAAATCGAGGGCGATGACATCGGCGTCATAGCCCTTCGAAAGGAGACCCGACATGGGTGCTTGCGGGCCGAGCGTCTCGGGTCCGGTGGCT
>JAUVQC010000002.1 GCA_030598305.1 Actinomycetes bacterium | reverse complement strand
TCGTGGAACTCATCGATACGGTCGACAGGGACCTGCCACCAGATGATCGGCTTCTGGAACTCGCACGCCGAATGGTTGCGTTCGTTGGTACCGATCACATCGGCCTGATCCTCCACACCGAGGTCCCGCACTTGTCGCCGGAGGCCCAGGAACAGATCTCCGAGGCGCATACAGGACTGTCCGTGGCCTTCGCAGACACCTACCGCGCTGGTGTGCAGATCGGAGTGTTCAAGTTGGTTCCCCCTCGCCTCGCAGGACGCATGATGGAACAGATGATCATGACCGGTGGGAAGGCTGTAAT
Source organism: Actinomycetes bacterium (assembly GCA_030598305.1). The sequence goes on along the minus strand of JAUVQC010000002.1, from coordinate 18,792 downwards.
GGATGCGGACGATCCAGCGTCCGACGTTGACGATATCGCTCGGTACACAGCGGATCTTGTTGTATCAGCCTTCAGAACCAATCAGGAGTGACCGCGTTGCGCATCAGCATCGTCACGTTGTTCAGGGAGTACTTCGACTCTCCTCTAAAGGTCTCCCTCGTTGGGAAGGCGATCGACGAGGGGCGAATGGAGGTCGACTTCCACGACCCGCGGGACCACTCTGCGGGTGTGCACAGGCAGGTCGATGACGCCCCATTCGGTGGGGGAGCAGGCATGGTGATGATGGCTGAACCATTGGCCAGGACCCTTGAGCCGATCGAATCGTCCCACAAGGTGATGTTCACGCCGTCAGGGACACCCCTCACACAGGCGACGCTGGATCGATTTGTGAAGCTCGAGCACATCACGCTCGTGTGCGGCCGTTACGAGGGTGTCGACCAGCGTATCCTCGACCACTTCATCGACGAGGAGATCTCCGTTGGCGACTATGTGCTGCTCGGTGGGGAGGTCGCTGCTGCGTTGGTGATCGAAGGCCTTGCGCGACTGCTCCCGGGTGTGGTCGGTAATCCGGAGTCGATCGAACACGAGAGCTTCAGGGATGGCCTGCTCGAGGAACCTGTGTACACGCGGCCAGCGGATTGGCGCGGTTGGAAGGTACCTGAGATCCTCATCTCGGGTGACCACGGAAAGATCGCAGAGTGGCGCTTGGAGCAACGCCGAAAGAGGACGGCCGAGAGGCGACCCGATCTGGCCAATCATCCCCGCCATCCACCTCCCAGTGCGTAGGGCGATAGCTCTGTCTCGAGTGTAGAATCACCGTCTCAATCACCTCACCGTTCTTTGTTCGGAGGATCCTGTGAACACGATCGAGCAGATCGAAGCGGCGCAGCTGCGCGATGACATCCCGAAATTCGCCCCGGGCGACACCGTGCGTGTGCACGTCCGCGTCATCGAAGGTGGACGTGAGCGCGTCCAGGTCTATGAAGGCGTTGTCATCTCCCGCAAGGGTGGCAGCGGAGCACGTGCGACGTTCAACGTTCGCAAGATCAGTTTCGGCGTCGGCGTCGAGCGGATCTTCCCTCTGCACTCGCCGATCCTTCAGGAGATCGAGGTCATCCGCAAGGGTGATGTGCGGCGTGCCAAGCTGTACTACCTTCGTGACCGGGTCGGCAAGGCCACCCGAATCAAGGAGAAGCGCGACTAGCTCGTGGCTGACACCCAGGACAGATTTCACCAGCCGGTTCGTATAAGCGAGCCGGCTGATCTGATTCGGGCGCACCGTGAAATGGCTGCTGACGCCGAATCGCTAGCTGGGGCGACTGACACATTCGCTGGCCTGCTCGCCCGCAACGGACTGCCTCCGCTGTGGCGCAGGGAAGCATCGTTCGAGACGTTCGTGCGTTTCGTGCTTGAACAGCAAGTGTCGCTCGCATCAGCCAACGCTGCCTTCAGACGTCTTGACACCAGGCTCGGCGGTGTCACGCCCGAGGGAGTACTCGGATCGAGTGACGAGCAGATGAAGGTCGATGGCTTCTCGCGCCAGAAGACCGGATACGTGCGAGGTATCGCTTCCGAGATTCTCTCGGGTGATCTCACACCGCCTGACGAGCACGCCGATCCGGATCTTGTCCGGGAGCGGCTTCTTGCCATCCGAGGTATCGGGCCTTGGACGGCCGCGTGCTACGTGCTTTTCGTGTGTGGTGCTCCGGATATTTGGCCGACCGGTGATCGGGCGCTCTACGTATCGATGGCAAGAAATCTCGAAATGACGGGAGTACCTGATCGGGACTCCGGTGATGGGATTGCCTCGGCCTGGACGCCGTGGCGGTCGACGGCCGCAAAGATGCTGTGGCATGACTACCTCGGTGGGCGGTCCCACGTCCCGATGCCCGGCGCAGGGTTCATTGGGGGGTCGGGTAAGGTTCTGCCGTGATCCCGCCCGACCTTGACGCAAACGCTTCCGTGCCAGAGCAACCAGAGCCTACGGAGCCCGAAGAGGACCACAAGAAGCACCTTCCCTTGTGGCTCGAATTTCCCCTGCTCATCGGCGCAGCCCTACTGATCGCCGTCCTCATCAAGACGTTCCTGTTCCAGGCCTTCTGGATCCCGTCATCTTCGATGGAAGACACACTGCAGATCTACGACAGGGTGCTCGTGAGCAAGGTGTCCTACGAATTCTCCGACATATCCAGGCTTGACGTGATCGTATTCGACGACCCCCGATCCGGCTTCGAGCAGCCTGACGAGTCGCCGCTGCGCAGGGCGCTGCGAAACCTCAAGGAGTCCATCGGTCTTGCAACTCCACAGTCCGAGTTCATCAAACGTGTCATCGGCGTACAAGGTGACATCGTGGAGGGCAAGGACGGCTCCGTGTATGTGAACGGTGCGGCTCTCGTGGAGCCGTATCTCAAGCAACCCGAGTTACCGATACGTGACTTCGGTCCCGTCGAAGTGCCGGAGGGCTCCCTGTTCGTCATGGGTGACAACCGCAGGGCGAGCCAGGACTCACGGTTCTTTGGTCCGATCCCCATCGAGGACGTCGTCGGAAAGGCGTTCGTGATTATCTGGCCGATCAGTCGATTCGGGGGCATTTAGGCGTTCCGCGGTTCTCTTATCGGTGAGGTTTCCAACCGCTGGCGGCCCATGAACCGCGTCACACGTGTCGGATACATTCATGGCATGGTTCGTGCTCGATCGAGAGACCTTGGCGTGATGGGAGAGTTGGTTGCTGTTCGGTATCTGGAGCAGCGGGGAGTTCGTGTCGAGGGTCGCAACGTGTTCATCGATCGAGACGAGATCGATATCATCTATCACGGAGAAGCGGGACTGGTGGCTGTCGAGGTCAAGACGGCAACAGGCGACATCGATCCATTCGACGCACTCGACGACCAGAAGATGCACCGCATCCACAGAGCGGTCGCTGGCTATGGCCGCCCGTTCGTGGCGATCGACGCTATCGGGATCACCCTCAACAGGGAGGGAATCGAGATTCGGTGGTTACGCGGGATCGGATAGGCGGTGGTGTCCAAGCCTGCGCCGTTCCTTGTACCAACAACCGCGGTGCCAATGCCGTCTGAGATCTGGGGCGTCTTCGGGCACGACCACGAGGTGTCCGACGCCAACCTCGATCGTGCTGGTACAGCCTGGACAGACGTACGTCTTGCGAGCCTGGTACGGCTGGATCGGGTGCACGAGATACTCGTCGAACACGCCGAGCATGTCCGTGGAATTGTCCAGATAGCCGTCCGCAGGGATCATCATGAGCGCGAGGGTAGACCGACATCCTCGGAATCTGTCCCTGTGTCTGTCGTCAGTCGTCCGTGTACTCTGGTTTGCCATGGCAGATTTCATCACGATCGAGGACAGCGGACCGGTGCGGACGCTCACGATGTCGAACCCCGCAGCCAAAAACGCTGTACCTCCAACCGGCTGGGCTGACCTGGCCGAAGCATTCGGATCTTTCGAGTCGTCCGAGCAGCGAGTTCTCGTGGTGACCGGAGCAGACGGCGAGTTCTGCGCGGGCGCTGATATGCACCGAGGGGCGGTTGATGTACCGAGCGCTGCTGACAACGCTGTCAGGATGCGCAGGACTAACTCCGCTGCACTAGCCCTCCACCGACTCTCAAAGCCGACGATCGCTGCCGTTGATGGGGTGGCCGTGGGCGCGGGGATGAATCTTGCCCTTGGGTGCGACATCATCATCGCGACCGAAACGTCGCGGTTCTCCGAAATTTTTGTCAAACGTGGTCTGACGGTCGATTTCGGAGGGACCTGGTTGCTGCCGCGTCTGGTCGGGCTGGCACGAGCACGAGAGCTTGCGCTCACCGGACGCGTATTCGGAGCGCCCGAGGCACTTGCGATGGGAATGGTCTCTGAGGTCGTATCCGAACCAGAACTGTACGGGCGTGTTGACGATCTGGCCCGGACGCTCGCGGCCGGGGCTCCTCTGGCTCAGTCGATCATCAAGCGGGCGCTCGACAGGTCGTCGTCGATGACCTTCGAACAGGCGCTCTCGTTCGAGGAGCAGGCCCAGGCCATCCTCCTCGGTTCAGAGGATCTCATCGAAGGCGCCGCTGCCTTCATCCAGAAGCGCGACGCCAACTTCAAGGGCCGCTGAAGGGAACCCTTCGGGTTCCTTGGGAGTTGGCAGGAACGCGAAGCGTTCCCCGCAACTCCACGGGGGTGCTTCGGGTTCCCGTGCGCCGTCGATTTCTGTCACACCGGCGGAATACGTTCGTGGCATGTTCTCATCAGTCACCTCATGTGCGCTCATCGGTGTTGAGCCGAAAGCAGTCCAGATAGAATCGGTCGTATCGACGGGATCGGGAGGTTTCGTCATCGTCGGACTCCCGGATACAGCGATCCGCGAATCGCGCCAGCGAGTCAAAGCAGCAATCCGAGAGGCTGGGTTTCACTTTCCCGGCGGCAATGTTGTCGTGAATCTCTCACCGGCGGACCTGCCAAAAGTCGGCGCGACCTATGACCTCCCGATTGCCCTCAGCATCCTCGCCGCTGCAAGTGAGAAGCGACTTACGTTCGACGCATTCGTGCCCGTCGGCGAGTTGTCACTGCACGGTCAGGTCAAACCTGTTCGTGCAGCGCTCGGAGCGACCGTCGTTGCACAACGGCTGTCCAAGAGTTGCATGATGTCGTCATCTGCTCGTGTCGCACCCTCGGGTGACATCTCAATCGCCGGGGTGGCCACATTGCGTGACGCCGTGGACGTTGCCCTGGGGAGGAAGCTTCCGGATGAGGTCGATCGACCTGCCGATGCCGCCGTGTTTGGCTGTGACTTGCGGGAGGTCAGGGGGCAGTCCCATGCCAGACGAGCGCTCGAGGTCGCCGCGGCAGGTCGACATCACCTGCTGTTGATAGGCCCGCCCGGCACTGGTAAGACGATGCTGTCACGGTGCCTTCCCACGATACTCCCGCCATTGAATGGAACTGAGCAGAGCGAGGTGTCGCTGGTGTGGGCAGCTGCCGGTGTCGATCGTGCAGCGTCGTGTCTCCCTCCGTTCCTGTCGCCACATCACGCATGCTCGACGGCAGCACTCGTCGGCGGTGGTTCCGGGCTGCCTACCCCGGGTGAAGTATCCCGTGCCCATCGGGGTGTGCTCTTCCTCGACGAACTCGGGGAGTTCTCGACACAGACCCTTGATGCGCTCCGTCAGCCGGTTGAGGAAGGGTCTGTCTCGATCGCACGCCAAGCTGGATCATTCCGATTTCCGTCCGAGGTACAGCTCATTGCGGCTTCGAACCCGTGCCCATGTGGAAACCTCGGCGACCGGAAGAAGTCGTGCGGATGCCTCGACGGGCCCAAAGCTCGCTATGCGGCCAAACTCAACGGACCGCTCGCAGATCGCTTCGATATCCGGGTTGACATGGCACGTCTGGGCGCAACTTCACTGATGGGCGCTGGCGGTGAGTCATCCTCGCACGTCCAGGCGCGGGTAGTGGCTGCTCGGGAGCGCCAGACCGGACGTGGCGTGCTGAACCGGAATCTCGTGGGGAGTCAACTCGATCGCGCCGCGTGGACATCATCGGCGACCTCAGAGCTCCACAGAGCTGCTGAGGAGTCAGATATCTCCGCTAGGGGTTGGGATCGGGTTCGTAGGCTTGCGATCACGATCGCGGATCTCGATGCTTCAGACCTGATCGATGGCAGACACGTGCAAGAGGCGCTCTCTCTGCGAGGTGGTCTCACATGAGCGATGATCTGACAAGGCTCGCGTTCGGGGGTCTCGCACCTTCACGCATCGATCGGCTGATCGAACGCTACGAGTCACCGGAGCGTGTTCTCCGTGCGATTGAACGTCACCGTGTGAAGGTGACCGATCGAGTGCGAGAGGCGGTCACCGTTGACGCGACGACCCGGCGGGACCAGCTTGCCGATCGCGGAGTGGAGCTCGTGTTCGACGACGATCCAGCCTTTCCCAGGAGGCTCCTTGTCCACGAGGGCCATCCACGTTGGCTCTTCATGTGTGGAGTCAGTGTGGAGAGGCCCTCGGTGGGAATCGTCGGAACACGATCGTGTACTGCGTACGGCCTCGAGCTGGCTGAGATGTATGGGCGAGTCGCAGCACAGGCAGGTTGGAGCGTGGTGAGCGGCCTTGCGAGGGGCATCGACGGTGCTGCCCACCGCGGCACCGTGAACGCTTCGGGGCACTGCCATGCCGTTCTCGGTTCCGGTATCGACGTGGTCTATCCGACATCACATCGAGGCCTGTTCCTGTCGATTCTGGAGTCGGGAGGGTTGGTCACCTCGGAATACCCACCGGGCACCCCACCTGAGGGGTGGCGGTTCCCGACGCGGAACCGCATTATCGCGGGCTGCTCCGATGTGCTCATTGTTGTGGAGGCGGGTCTCAAGGGTGGAGCCTTGATCACCGCGCGGATAGCTCTCGACTACGGAGTGCCTGTATATGCAGTACCAGGAGATGTCGATCGCGCGGTTTCGGTCGGTACCAACCTTCTGATCCGCGATGGCGCGTTCCCGGTGCTCGGGCCGGAGGACCTGGCCGAGGTCCTCGACCTACTCTCCCCGCTGTACTTGCGAGCCGATGCAACCATGCCATCGACGCCTGATACCTGAATCTGGCAATTACCATCCCGACATGTACAACATCACAATGTATGGCGCAGACTGGTGCAGCGACTGCCGCAGAGCCAAGCAGTGGTTCGCGAGCAACAACGTCGCATACAACTGGGTCGATCTCGAGGAGAACCCGGACGAGATCGATGCCGTGATCCGCTACAACGGCGGACGGAGAAACATACCTGTGGTTGTCTTTTCCAACGGATCGCATCTCACTGAGCCGACTGATGCTGATCTCGCAGCGAAGTGCGCCGAATTGAGTGAGGGCTGTGCCGCCTGAGTCGTTGACGAGGCGCCGACTTCCCGCCACCATGACCATATGCCCGGAACCAAACTTGCCGACACTGTAGAGGACTACCTCGAACGTCTCCGCGTCGAGCGCGGTCTCGCGACGAATACTCTCGTTGCATATCGCAGCGATCTTGGTGGCTTCGTGGAATTTACGAACCGCTATGGCGTTCAGGACCCCGTCGATGTCGACCGGAAATTGATCAGACGGTATGTCGCAAATCTCACGACGCGGGGATATGCAGCAACCTCTGTCGCACGCAAGTCATCTGCGGTTCGGGCGTACTTCGCTGATCTGGCCCGTCATGGTGCGATCGAGAGCAATCCGGCGATCGGCGCACCTTCACCGAAACGTCCTCACTCTCTTCCGCGTGCCCTACCTTCGGCGGCGCTGTCGCAAACCCTGGACGCGATCGACGGCGATCATCCGATAGATATCCGCGATCGCGCCGTGCTCGAGATGCTCTATGGAACCGGCGTGCGAGTTTCAGAGCTCGCGTCGATGACGGTGGACTCGATCGGGGAGAGCGCCTTTCTACGGGTGATCGGTAAGGGGAGCAAGCAGCGGAGCATCCCGATGGGTGGAGCCGCGCTCAGATCTGTCACCAGGTACATTGCTGAGGGCAGGTCGGCTCTTGCCGCCGATGATTCCGGCATTGCCCTCTGGCTTGGTGTCAGCGGTCGTCCGCTCAGCGAGAGAGGTATCCGTAGACTCGTGCGCGCGCGGGTTGGTACATTCCCCCATGCACTCCGCCATTCCTACGCAACGCATCTCCTCGAGAACGGTGCAGATCTTCGGTCGGTCCAGGATCTTCTTGGACATACAGAACTCGCAACGACGCAGATCTACACTGCCGTCACGCGCAAGCACATGACAGAGACCTACGAGAGAAGCCACCCACGTGCCTGAACCAGGGGAACAAGAGCTCCAGGAGCTTTGGACGAAATACAAAACCAGTGGGGACGAGCGCGCCCGCGAGGGTCTCATCCTTCACTACTCACCTCTCGTGAAATTCGTCGCTGGCCGTGTCGGGTCCGGTCTACCGCGCAATGTTGATCAGAATGATCTTGTGTCTTTTGGAACCTTCGGATTGATCGATGCTGTCGATAAGTTCGAACCAGAGCGAGGCTTCAAGTTCGAGACGTACGCTGTCAATCGCATCAAAGGTGCCATCCTCGACGAACTGAGGCATCTCGATTGGGTACCGCGCTCGGTGAGATCCAGGGCACGTGAGATCCAGCGCACGATGGCTGAGCTGAATCACAAGCTTCAACGAACTCCAACAGAGGACGAAGTGGCAGCAGCAATGGATGTTCCGCTCGATACGCTCCGTGACCAACTCGGCGAGATCGCCAATCTCGGTTTCGTTGCCCTCGACGAACTTCTGAATCCATCTGAAAGGGACTCTGGAGCGATGTCGGAGATGATCGCTGATCCGAAAGCCCTCGATCCATCCGGATCCTTTGAAAAGGAAGAGACCCGCTACATGCTCGCGGACTCGATCAATCGTCTTCCCGATCGGGAACGACTCGTGCTCACGCTTTACTACTACGAAGGTCTCACCCTCGCCGAGATCGGTGGCGTACTGAATGTCACGGAGTCACGGATCTGCCAGATCCACACCAAGGCCGTCATGAGCCTGCGTAATCGGTTCATCGAGCCTGCCTATCGGTGACGATGGGGGACCGATCGCTGAGCGGCCTGGCGGACGACTGAACGCCTCGTTGGTGATGGGCGACGCACCAGGTATGTCGTGTGTCGAAAGTTGTGGGTCGTTTGTACACTCCCGTGCAATTACACACGTTCATCGCAATCCCCGTGTGGTGCGTCAGCGCGAGCAGGCGTTCGGGGGCTTGAAGGATGAGCGGAAGCAGAACCCGAACAAGGAGAAAGAATCATGGCAGCAGTAGCCATGCGCCAGCTCTTGGAGTCTGGCGTTCACTTCGGTCATCAGACCGCACGGTGGAATCCAAAAATGCGTCCGTATATTTTCACGGAGCGCAACGGAATCCACATCGTCGACCTTCGTCAGACACTTGAGACGATCAACGAGTCGTACAAGGTCGTGTCCGACATCACCGCTGCTGGCGGCACCGTCCTGTTCGTCGGGACGAAGAAGCAGACCCAGTCGGCGATCGAAGACGCCGCGAAGCGTGCCGAAATGCCCTACGTCAACAACCGGTGGCTCGGTGGGATGCTCACCAACTTCCAGACGATCCACAAGCGGATCCTGTACATGCGCGAGCTTGAACAGATGGAGACGAGTGGCGAGATGGAATCGCTTCCGAAGAAGGAGCGCATCCGTCTGCGCCGTGAGCTCGTGAAGCTCCAGACCGTACTCGGTGGTGTCCGTGACCTCCGGCGCCAGCCAGACGCCGTGTTCATAGTCGACATCAATGCCGAGCACATCGCCGTGGCCGAGGCGAGCCGCCTTGGCATTCCGATCATCGCGCTCGTGGACACGAACTGTGATCCTGACCCGATCGACTACGTCATTCCTGGAAATGATGATGCGATTCGCGCCGCACATCTGGTGGCTGGCGTGATCGCAGACGGCTGTATCGCAGGGAGCGAAATCGCGCAGGCCAAGCGCAAGGATGCGAAGCCATCCGACGAAGATAAGAAATCCAAGGAGTAGCACGGTGGCAGAATTCACCGCGAAGGACGTTCAGGCACTGCGCAAGGAGACTGGCGCAGGCATGATGGACGCAAAGAACGCCCTCACCGAAACGAGCGGCGACGTGGACAGGGCAAAGGACTTTCTTAGGGAAAAGGGGATTGCCAAGGCAGACAAGCGTGCCGGGCGCGAACAGGGCCAAGGTGCCGTTGGCGTGTACATGCACGTCCAGGCCGACCGCCCGGTCATCGGTGTGTTGATCGGCCTTGGATCAGAAACGGACTTCGTGGCCAAGAGCGACGAGTTCATCCAGACGGCGAACGACATCGCGATGCACGCTGCCGCAGCGCGGCCAACCTGGCTTTCTCGTGACGATGTTCCAGAGGACGCCGTTGCCAAGGAGAAGGAACTCATTGCGGCAGAAGCACGCAACGAGGGGAAGCCTGACGAGATAGTCGACAAGGTCGTTGAAGGCCGGATCAACTCGTTCTACAAGGAGAACGTTCTCGTGGATCAGGTGTTCGTCCGTTCGGATCGTTTCGAAGGTACCGTGGGTGCGCTGGTTCAGGAATTGGCGGTCAAGATGGGTGAGAATATCTCCATCAACAAGATGGCAAGGGTCGAGATCGGGGAAGGTTGATTCATGGCGAAGCGACGGGTTGTTCTCAAACTCTCTGGCGAGGCTTTCGCCGATGCAGAACTCGGGTATGGGATCGATCCGGAGACCGTCGACCGTACAGCTGAAGAGATTGCAGCGGTGCAATCCGAGGGATACGAGGTCGCGATCGTCGTGGGTGGAGGAAACATCTTCCGCGGGTTGAGCGCCGCAGCCAGGGACATGGATCGCGCCAATGCCGACTACATGGGGATGCTCGCAACAGTGATCAACGCACTTGCGCTGAGGGACGCGCTCGAGCGTGCCGGAGCTGAGTGTCGTGTGCAGACGGCGCTTGTCATTCAGGAGGTCGCCGAGCCGTACATCCGGCTACGAGCGATCAGACATCTTGAGAAGGGCCGGATCGTGATCTTCGCCGGTGGAACAGGCAATCCCTTCTTCACCACGGACACGACTGCAGCATTGCGGGCGGCCGAGATCGGCGCGGACGCGGTTCTGAAGGCGACGAAGGTCGATGGCATCTACACCGCCGATCCGAGTACCAATCCCGATGCCGAATTGTTCGTTGAACTCGACTACATGCATGCGATCTCAGAGCAGCTCGGAGTCATGGACACGACGGCAGTTACGATGTGCATGGAGAATGACCTCCCCATCCGTGTGTTCAACATGACCACGCCGGGCAATGTTGCCAGGGCGGTACGCGGAGAAGAGGTCGGGACGCTGGTGGACGCCGGGAGGAAGACGTGATCAATGAATTGCTCTCAGAAGCCAACACGAAGATGGATCAGGCAGTCGAGCACACTGCCCAGGAGTTCGGAGGGATACGCACTGGCCGGGCGAATGCTGGGATCCTCAGCCGTGTGACCGTCGACTACTACGGGACAGAGACGCCGCTCCAACAGCTCGCGAGCTTCTCGGTCCCAGAGGCGCGAATGCTGATTGTGCAGCCCTTCGACAAGACATCCATTCCAGCCATCGAACGGGGTATCCAAGCAGCCGATCTCGGTTTGAACCCGTCGAACGACGGAAACATCATCAGGCTGGCATTCCCATCCCTCACCGAGGAGCGCCGGAGAGAACTCATCAAGGTCGTGCACGGGCTGGCCGAGGACGGCAAGGTTGCTGTTCGCAATGTTCGTCGGCACTGCAAGGATCGGATCGAAGCCGAGGACGTGTCTGAAGACGACGTCCATCGTGCCGAGAAGGAGCTCCAGGAGCTGACCGACAAGCACACCGGCAAGATCGACGACGCTGTGGTTCGCAAGGAAGAAGAGCTTCTCGAGGTGTGAACCGGCATTCGCGCAGTGACTCGTACGTCGCGATATACAGGTTCGATTGCCCTCGTGCCGACACCGAAACAGGTACCGTTGAGCCAACATGAGTGACGACACCAAGAAGGACCAACCAGGTGGCGGGTTCGACGACTGGCTCGATGATGAGCCGGGTCCTGTGACCGACCCCTACAAGGTGCTTGCCTCTGAGCAGGAAGAGCAGTCGGACGCCGAGGATCAGACGTCGGACTCTGAGGACGAGACGGAGGAGATCCAAGCGGTGGTGGTCGACGACGTCGATGAGACGTCGGATATCGGAAGCGGAATGTCGGACTCTGAGGACGAGACGGAGGAGATCGAAACGGTTGAAGTCGATGAGGTCGGCAACGCCGATGAGACGACCGAGATTGCTGCTATTGCCGAGGATCATGATGACACGGGCGAGCTTGAAGTCACTTCGACTGGTGATGAAGAAATGTCGGTCAAAGACGACGATGCCTCGGCCGAAGCCGACGATGCCGCAGCCGACGATGCCGCAGCCGACGATGCCGCAGCCGAAGCCGACGGTGCCTCGGATCTGAATGCGTGGGAACCTACGCCTGGTTCCATCGATGCCGACGAACTCGATCCTGTTGCCTCGATCGGCTTCGGAGCACTGTGGAGTGATGACGGCGAGCCCGAATCGAGCGGTACGTCTGTCGAGGTCTTCGACATGTCCCAGGACGACTACCTCCACACGGCGACCAGGGAACATGAAGACCTCGCCGAGTCGATCGCACTCGCCGACGATGAGGACACTGAACAGGTGGCTCTTGCAGCACCAATCCCGGGTCTCGACTCAACGGTCGTTGGATTCGATGATGTCGTCGAGGCAGAAGGGCTCGGACGGGTGCGCGCCCGTGCTTCGGGCGATCTCATCGCTCGGATTGTCACCGCGATCGTGCTTGTCGCAGCGCTGGGAGCTTCGTTGTTGTGGCGCCCCGCACTGGTGGTGTTCGCGCTCGCGGTGTTCGTTCTCGGCGCCGGCGAGTTCTATACGGCACTCGTTCGGTCCGGGCGTAAGCCGATCGCGCTGTTCGGGTTCATCGGCATCATCGGTGCTTCGCTCGGTGCGTTCTTCAGCGGTGCCCTATGGATTCCGCTCGCCTTCCTGATCGCTGTCACGTTGCTCCTCTTGTTCTACGCGGTTGTTCCCGGCAAGATCGACCCCATGGCGAATCTCGCCCTGACGATCACCGTGATGGTGTGGGCCGGGCTTGGTTCCTTTGCCATGCTCATCGCGAAGTCAGACTCATATCGGACTCTTGTTTTCGGAGTCGTGGCTGCGGTTGCTGCCATGGATATCGCCCAATACTTCTTTGGTAGAGCGCTTGGTCGACATCAACTCGCTCCGTGGGTGTCGCCGAAGAAGACGATCGAGGGCTTGGTCGCCGGCGTGATCGTCGCGTTGACCGTCGGAGCGCTTCTCCACTTTCTCAGACCCTTCGAGCTGACATCCGGACTGGCGATCGGGGCCGCCGTGGCAGTGTTTGCACCGCTGGGTGACCTCGCAATGTCCGCGGCGAAACGCTCACTCGGCCTCAAGGACATGGGATCCGTACTTCCGGGCCATGGGGGATTCATGGATCGGATCGACGGTCTTCTATTCGTCATCCCCGTTGCCTGGGCAATATTCGTATGGGCTGGCATCCTCTGAACCCGCTTGTCATCCTCGGCGCCACGGGCTCCATCGGCAGCCAGACCCTTGAAGTCGCCACCCGTCTCGATATTCCGGTGATAGCGGTTGCTGCGAACCGGGCATCGAATGAATTGTTCGATGTAGCGTCCAGCCTTCCCGAAGCCATGGTGTGCGTCGCTGATCCTGTCGAAGATCGTGAGCGCTTCGAGGATGCTTTCGGCGAGAGGGCACACTTCGGTCCTGGTGCCGTAACCGAAGCCGCAGCCATTGCGGGCACGACGGTGGTGAATGGGATCGTCGGGGCGGCAGGCCTACGCGCTTCTTTGTCGGCCCTGTACGCCGGCAACCGACTCGCGCTTGCCAACAAGGAGAGCCTTGTTGCGGGTGGACCACTCATGGTTGGAGCGCTCGAGGAGGGCGGCGGCGAGCTTGTCCCAGTTGACTCGGAGCACTCCGCGATTTGGCAGTGCTTGATCGGAGAGGACCGCACGACGGTGGCGCGCCTGATACTGACGGCATCTGGTGGACCGTTTCTCGGTATGACGTTCGACGAATTGCAGCAAGTGACGGTTGCCCAGGCGCTCAACCACCCGACGTGGGCCATGGGACCGCGCATATCGATGGATTCTGCGACGTTGATGAACAAGGCTTTCGAAGTGATCGAGGCGCACTACTTGTTCAACGTCCCATACGACGACATCGATGTCGTCGTGCACCCCCAAAGCCTGGTGCATTCATTCGTCGAATTCGTCGACGGTATTGTCAAGGCGGAGGTCGGTTTTCCCGACATGCGCAAACCGATCCAGTACGCCATCGAGGGTCCGAACCGATATCAGACCGAACGAGAACCGTTCAACGTCGCGGGTGTGTCGATGACGTTCGAAGAACCCGACCGGGGTGTCTTCCCCTGCCTTGATCTTGGGTATGAGGCTGGCCGCATGGGAGGCACTGCGACCGCTGTGCTCAACGCTGCGGACGAGGTGGCGGTCGAGGAATTCCTCGCTGGTCGGATCCCGTTCGTTGATATCGCTCGGGTCGTCACTTCCGTTCTCGATTCCCATACACCGGTCAATCCGCGAGATGTCGAGGATGTCGCGCACGCCGACGCGGAAGCGCGCGCTCATGCACGGGAGGCCAGCGCCAGGCTTTCGTTGCACCCGAATTGATCTAACTTGGGGTCACCGATGGAAGGAAATAGTTCTTGACGACGACTCCTACGACCAAGTACGCGGCACGGCTCGTGGACGGGGTCAAGACCTACGGGGACGGCGATGCCGTCGTCCACGCCCTCAATGGCGCCACTGCAGAATTCGAACAGGGGCGTTTCACCGCGATCATGGGATCCTCGGGCTCGGGCAAGTCGACTCTGTTGCACTGCATAGCGGGACTCGATTCGTTGACGTCCGGCAAGGCATATATCGGCGATGCGGAACTTTCGTTGATGAAGGACCGGGATCTGACCCTGCTGAGGCGCGAGCGCGTCGGATTCGTGTTCCAGGCCTTCAATCTCGTACCGAGCCTGACCGCCGAGGAGAATATCCTCCTGCCTCTCTCGATTGGTGGGAACGACCCAGATCCGGACTGGTATGACCAGGTTCTCGACACAGTGGATCTTCGCGATCGGCTGAGCCACCTCCCCTCGGAACTCTCAGGCGGCCAGCAACAACGCGTCGCCGCTGCCCGCGCCCTCGTGTCACAGCCTGAGATCATCTTTGCCGACGAGCCGAGCGGCAATCTCGACTCGAAGTCTGGTGCAGAACTCATGGGGTTCATGGCCAGAGCCGTGAAAGACTTCGGTCAGACCATCGTGATGGTCACCCATGATCCGATCACCGCGGCATACTCCGATCGAATCATCTTTCTCGAGGACGGCAAGATCGTCGACGAGATGAGTGACCCCACGGCAGACTCCGTCCTTGACCGGCTCAAGGGCCTGGGTGGCTGACCATGTTCAAGACTGCGATCAAGTCGCTCTTTGCCCACAAGGTGCGGTTCATCCTCACCGCGGTCGCGATCGTCCTCGGTGTCAGCCTCGTGGCCGGCACGTTCATATTCACCGATACGATCAATGCCCAGTTCGACACTCTGCTCGACGATATCTACGCAGGAACGGATGTGAGCGTCCGGGCTGAAGCCGGAGATTTCAGTGCATCGACGGAGCCATTCCCCTCGGGTGTGTATGACGATGTCATTGCGGTCGATGGCGTCAAGGCGGCTGAGCCCGGTGTTGGATCGATCTCAATCCAGGTGCTCGATGTGGACGGTAATCCGATAGGCGGACAGGGCCCACCAACCCTCGGCTTCTCGTGGGGCGAGATCCCAGCGCTCAACCCCATGCAGATCAAGGAGGGCAACGGAAGAGCTCCGGAGGGTCCCGGTGAGGTCGTCATCGACGCCAATACTGTGGGAAACGCGGGATTCGAACTGGGGGACTCCGTGGTTGTGGTCGGCTTCGACGGCCCCGAAGCGTTTGAATTGGTAGGCGCTGCTTCCTTCGGTGAGACTGACAGCCTCCTCGGCGCGACGTTGGTGTCCTTCGAACTTGAGGAAGCCAAGAGGGTCTTCGGGTTCGGAGACGAACTGACAGGCATCGTCGTGCAGGGGGAATCGGATGTAGACCCCGAGACATTGACCGCTCGTATCTCTGAGATTCTCCCTGACGGTGTCGAAGCCGTCACAGGGGAGACCGAACAGAACGAACAGGCGGCAGACATCAACGAGGGTCTCAGCTTCCTGAGCATCGGGCTTCTTGCCTTCGCAGGCGTAGCAGTCTTCGTCGGGGCCTTCATCATCCAGAACACGTTCCGCATCGTCGTGGCCCAACGCACCAAAGAGCTCGGATTGCTTCGGGCCATAGGTGCCACCAGTCGGCAGATTCGGTGGATGGTCATGCTCGAGGCACTCGTCATCGGATTCGTTGGGTCTGTTGTCGGAATCGCGTTCGGCTTCGGCATGGCGCTCCTCATCCGGGGACTCATGAACGCTGTCGGACTCGGCCTGGCGCCGGGGGGACTCGTATTGCTGCCTCGAACGGTGATCGTCGGTCTTCTTGTCGGAGTCATCCTCACGATGTTGTCCTCGCTCCTGCCTGCCCGAAAGGCGTCGCGCATACCGCCGATCGCCGCAATGCGCGAAGAGGCAGCAAGGACACCACGCCGCAGCCTCCACACACGGGCAATTGCGGGAATGATCGTGTCAGGAATCGGTGTCGCACTCCTGGCCATCGGCCTGTTTGCCGGTGTTGGGAACGCGATCGTGTTCGTTGCCGCCGGAGCAGCGATCTCATTCATCGGTGTGTCCGTGCTGGCGCCGCTGGCAGCGAAGCCACTGGCTGATGTGATCGGTTGGCCGCTGCCAGCCTTGTTTGGGATCTCAGGTGTTCTGGCAAAGGAGAACACGAAGCGAAAGCCTCGACGGACTGCATCGACCGCCTCCGCGCTCATGGTTGGCGTGGCGCTTGTTGCGTTCTTCTCTGTATTCGGGTCATCGACGAAGGCCTCCATCAACGAGACCGTCTTTGAGCTGTTTCCTGCAGATCTGACCTTCCAATCGACGAATCAGACCGATCCGGAGATTCCAGCCGCAATCAGCCCGGCATTCGCTGTCGAGCTGGAAACGTACGACGAGCTCGAGGTCGTATCGCCTATGCAGTTCGGGTCGGTCGTTGTTGCGGGCGAGAAGATGCTGATCGGTGCCATCGAACCTGAGACAATCGACCAGGTGTTCGTTCTGAAGGCAGCGGCTGGCTCAGTCGCGGCATTGGAGCGCAGCGACTCAGTGATCGCATCGACGGCATATCTCGAGGAGAACTCGCTGGCTGTTGGAGACGTGCTCATCGTCGAGTATGCGACGACAGGCGAGGTCCCAACCGTGATCGTCGGCGAATACGAAGCTGACGACTTCTCGGATCTGTTCATGTCATCTGACACCTACAAGAAGAACTTCCGATATGTCGGTGATGGACTCATCTTCGCCAACGCGGCCGATGGCGTGACCGTCACGGAAGCCCAGGAGGCGATCGGGCCGACGGTTGATGCATATGGAAGTGTCAAGGCACAGACCAAGTCGGAGATCGTGACGGAGGCTGAGACCCAGATCGATCAGGCGTTGTTGCTGTTCACGGGGCTTCTGCTGTTCGCGGTGATCATCGCTGTTCTTGGGATCACCAACACACTGACACTGTCGATTTTCGAGAGAACGAGAGAGATCGGATTGCTTCGGGCCGTCGGCATGAGCAGGCGGCAGGTGCGTAGGATGATCCGATGGGAAGCCGTGATCGTGGCGACCTTCGGCGCGTTGCTGGGTGTTGGTATTGGCATCGTGTTGGGGTGGGCAGTCGTGCGTGCCCTTGCCGATGAGGGTCTTGGCGCCTTCAGCATCCCTGTCTTCCAGGTCGTCCTCGCACTTGTGCTCGCTGGGATGTCGGGCGTCCTCGCCGCGATCTGGCCAGCGCGCAAGGCCTCTCGGATGAACATCCTGGATGCAATTACGACGGAGTGAAACAGGCGCGGGATCTGCGTCCAGTGGCTGATACGCGGCGTCTTGTCTTCGTTGCGCGGTACCTTATCGATCACCACACACCGGAGGACCGTTGGGCCCATTCATCATGATCGCTGGCATCGTTGCCATGATCGTCATCCACGAAGGTGGCCACTTCCTCGCCGCAAAAGCTTTCGGGATGAAAGCGACACAAGCGTTCTTCGGTTTCGGACCCAAGCTGTGGTCCACGACGAAGGGTGAGACCGAATACGGGGTCAAGGCCATCCCTCTGGGTGGCTACGTGCGCATCATCGGGATGAATCCATTCGAGGAGATCGACCCGGAAGATGAACACCGCACATACCGGGTTGCCCCTTTCTGGAAGAAGACGGTGGTTGTGCTCGCAGGCATCATTAGCCACTTTGTTGTGGCGCTCGTACTCCTGTGGATCGTCGGAACCATCTGGGGCGTTGTCGTGTTCGACTCCGATGGACTACCGATTCGCACGACAACGGTCGCTGCGGTGAGCGCGATCGTACCCGGAACATCGGATCCATCGCCTGCACTCGAGGCCGGTACTGAACCTGCGGACATCATCGTCGCAACTGACGGGGCGCCAGTCGCGACCTGGGACGATTTCGGGACATTTGCAGAAACCCACGGTGGCGAGGCGGTTGTGGTCAGGGTTGAGCGGGGCGATGAGCTGCTCGATCTCACCGCAACCCTTGCGTTCTTCGATCGACCGATTGTTGTCGACGGCCAGTATGTGCTCGGACCAGATGGCGAACCCATGACCGAAGAGGTCGGCTTCTTCGGTGTCACGCCTGAGGCTGCACGGGAGTCGGTCGGACCTATTGCCATGATTCCGAAAGCGGCCGGTCAGTTCGGTGAAGCCATTGTCATGAGCGTCCGGGGTCTCTGGGAGATGGTCATCGGGTTTCCGAAGCTCGTGATGTCGCTGTTCGGTGGGGACGACGAGATCCTCGAGACGATCCGTCCGATCAGCCCGATCGGACTCGTGCGAATCGCGGGTCCGATGGAGTCGACGCTTCAACTGCTCGCGCTGGTCAATATCTTCGTCGGCGTGCTCAACTTCGTACCGCTCTACCCCCTCGATGGCGGTCACTTCGCCGTGGCTGCGTACGAGAAGTTGACCGGACGTGAACCGAACATCCAGAAGCTCCTCCCTCTCGCCGCCGCGGTATTCATCTTCCTCGTCAGCCTCGGCCTGATGGGCGTCTATC
>JAUVQC010000139.1 GCA_030598305.1 Actinomycetes bacterium | reverse complement strand
TGACCGCTGCCGCACCCATCACCATGAAGTCAGACACCGTACGGATCGGCTGTCCGTGATCCGGGTCCGGATGGCGTGAGCCATAGTACGGATTCTCGAGGATGATCGACCGAATCCCCTTTCGCGCGAGGTGGCCGGCCATGGCGACCCGCACCTTGGGGTCGTGTTCGTTCCATGCGGGCATCAACACAACGACACGATTCGTCTCATCGGGTGGCAACACCGAAATGACCGAACCCTGTCTCGAGCGATGTGGGAGCAGATCAGAGGGGCTGGTGAAGACGCCGTGCTCTATGGTCAATCCATACGGTTCGGTCTCTTTCGATATCCACGTGACAGGGAGCGCTTGGGGAACTGTTTCCGCTATTGGTACAGGTACGAGCAGGTTGCTGTCGCCCCAACCCTCGGCGAAGAATCGGAGCCGAGCAGGTCCTCTGGCCAGAACAAGGCCCGCTGCGCTGTCGATCGGGTGGATCACGATTCGGTGGTCAACATGCCGACGGCGTCCGGGTAGAGGCGTCGTTTGACGATCCGCAATGCCGATGGGTTCTTGTAGGCCATCGATGCCGCGAGGTCGATGGCATCCGAAACGACATCCTCAGATCTTGCCACTCGATTCACAACGCCAAGTCGAAGGGCCTCATCTCCGCCGATCTGTCGGCAGCTGACGACGAGATCGTGCGCCGCAGGCTGGGGCACCTTGGCCGAGATCAGCGCCGACATCCCGGGGGTGAACGGGATACCAACATCGACAGAGGGAAGGCTCATGAATCCACGATCGGATCGCATGATCCGGTAGTCGTGGGAGAGGGCGAGAAGGGCCCCGCCCGCGATCGTGTGGCCGTTGAGTGCCGCAACGGTGATGAATGGTGCGACAAGGATCCGCCCGAGGAGCACATCGAACCTGTTCATGAACCCGATCCGTTCGGCTTCTGTGTAGCTGGTCACCTCATCGAGATCGAGACCGGTGGACCAGAACCTGTCAGTCCCCGATACAACGAGAGCCCGGGGCGTATCAGCCTTCTCGACCCGGTCGAATACCTCGGACCACTTGTCGAGCATCAACGAGCCGATACGGTTCTCCCCATCGCCCATCGTGAAGACCCAAACGGATCCATGCTGTTCGAGGTGATGCGCGTGCATGCCGTGACGGTAGTGCCGAGCCACAAACGTCTGCGCTCTTGCGCGGAGAGCGCAGTGACGGTTGCATCCTGGCTAGCTACCATCCTGATATGAGAATGATTCTCAAAACTCAGGGTGGCGTCGCCGTCGCTCTCGCCGTTCTGCTCCTTGGAGCTTCATGCGCGTCTGAGGGAGATAGTGGTGTGGCCGAAGGCGTCACGGTCGTTGTCACGACGACGATGCTTGGGGATATCGCACGAAGCATCGTTGGTGATGACGGCTCTGTCGAAGTGCTGTTTCCCATCGGTGCCAGCCCCCACGACTTCCATCCCTCCTCTGCCCAGGTAACAGCCATCTACGGAGCTGACCTCGTCCTGGCGAATGGCTTGCATCTCGAAGAGGGGCTCCTGGACCTACTCGCAACAGCAGAAGCCGATGGCGTCAATGTGGTTGAGGTGGCAGAACTCCTTGATCCCTTGACGTTTGACGGAAGGGTTCGATGTGAAACGGACCACGAGGAGGAGTCCCACAACGGCGCGTGTGATCCTCATGTCTGGTTCGACCCCTCGCGAGATGCAGAGACAGCTCAGGTTATTGCTCGGTTGCTCGCGGTGATCGACTCATCCGTGTCTTGGGCAGATCGAGCCGACGTCTATGCAGCCGATCTGATCGAGGCTGACACGCAGATAGTCGAACTCCTCAAATCGATTCCCGCCACTGACCGTCTGCTCGTGACCAACCATGACTCCTTTGGCTACTTCGCCGATCGATATGGCTTCGTCGTCGTTGGCACCGTCATTCCAGGTGGTTCGACGCTCTCGGAACCAAGTTCGGTCGATCTGGCGGAACTCGTCGCTGTTATCAATGAGACCGGTGTCTCGGCGATCTTCACCGAGACGTCCGAGCCAACCGCGCTCGCTGAGGCAATCGCAGACGAGGTCGACCACGAGGTGGAAGTCATCTCCTTGTACACGGGCTCGGTCGGCGAGCAGGGCTCAGGGGCAGAGACACTGATCGGCATGCTGCTGACAAACGCTCAGCGCATCGCCAGCGGCCTGTCGTAAAGTGATGAGATGATTCCCGAAGGCACCGCCGCTTCGAAGTCGCTCACGGTCACGACCGCTGATACAGCGATGGCGATTGGCTCGGGCGATGTTGTTGCACTTGGCACACCTCGCGTCGTGGCGCTCTGTGAAGAAGCCGCCGTTGCCGCGCTCGCTGGGCTCCTGGCGGATGAGTCGACGACTGTGGGCACCAACATCAGTCTCGATCACCTTGCGCCAACGCCTGTCGGGAGAACCGTCACAGCATGCGCGACTGTTACTGCTGTCGACGGCAAGAAGATCTCATTCTCCGTGGTCGTCAATGATGGAGACACCGTTGCAGCCCGAGGCGCGCACACACGGGTGGTCGTCGACGGTAGACGCTTCGAGGCTTCGCTCTGAATGGTCCTCGACAAGAGAGGACGCTATGCCAGCCACTCCACCTTGCACCACGTACGGTTCTGGCATGCGGGACACGGGATGTGGCGGCTATAGGACCGCCCCGGGATCCAGAGGGAGAGGGCGAGGCATCTCACTGACATCTCGATGTGGGGAACGCGCGTCTTCACCTTGCACTCGGAACAAGTGATGACTCCCGTGCCCCGCTCGTGGTGGCCGGCTGAATAGAGAGCCTCGTGCCCATCCACATCGTGGCGTCCAACGAGCGGTTCGTCCCTGAGCGTGTCCTCGATCTCGAGGGGCGGCGCCTCGAACAGTGCCCGCTTCCCCTTGATGTCCTTGCGGCCGGTCACAGCATGCCTTCGATGGCGACCGCCAACTCCCGATAGGCGGCGGCGGGCTTTGAGCGTCCAGCGTGGGCAAGAACCGAGACGCCATCCCCAGGTGCCTCAGCCACACGTACCGAGCGCGGTACTGGCGGTTCGATCACGTTGAGGCCGTGCGTCTTCTTCACGTCTTCGAGCACTCGCTTCGACAGGTTCGTGCGGGCGTCATACATCGTCGCGATACCTCCGAGCACCTGAAGGTCCTCGTTGGTGTAGTTGCGGACGTCGTTGATTGTTTCGATGAGTTGACCGACACCACGGTCTGAAAGTGTCTCTGCCTGGAATGGGATGAGGACTGAATCAGCAGCTGTGAGGGCGTTCACGGTGAGGATTCCGAGTGAGGGACCACAATCGATGAGGATCACGTCGTAGTCCTCCTTGATTTCGGCAAGGGCCCGTTTGAGAACGAACTCTCGACCTGTCTTGGTGAGCAAGTGAATTTCAGATCCCGCAAGATCTATCGAGGACGGGAGAAGGTCGGGCCCTTCTCTCTCGATGAGTACGTCGTATGCCCCGTTCCGTCCCAGGAACACATCGTGGATGGTGATATCGAGCGAGTCGGGGTGGGCATCCGTCGCGTACGTGAGACAGGCCTGTGGGTCGAGGTCGATCATCAGCACGCTGTGGCCAAGCTCCGTGAGCGCTTCAGCGAGCGTGTGGACAGTCGTCGTCTTTGCGACGCCGCCCTTCTGGTTCGCAACCGCGATGACTGCTGACATGGCCTAACAATAGTGGAGCTCAGCTCGGGCCGTCCGGTGCGCAGACGGGTGCGGTCGGGTCCTGGATGACGGGGTGACCCGTTCGCTCAATGATCACGGGGATGAGACACGCGCCGATGCGTCCATCCGGTTCGAACACGAACTGGGCGATCGCGGTTCGCTTCGCTGAGGCCGGGTACGCCTGCCATACGAAGTTACCGAGACCCCATGCGATCGGCCTGTCGTGATACCACTCGAGGGGCTGGAGCATGTGCTGGTGGTGCCCGAATACACCGTCTGCGCCGGCATCGATCCATGCCTCGGCCTGTCGCCGCTCGAACGTTCGCGGCCGAGTTGTTCCCTGTTCACCCCAGTGGGCGGTCACGAAGACGAGGTCTGCAGCTTCCTTCGCCTTGGCGATCGCCACAGCGATCGACTCTGTGTCGTCGCCGTGGGTCATACCCGGTCGATCGGCCAGTGCGAGCCACGATCCGGTCTCAGGGTTCACACCACCGCTCCCGATGACTGCGACCGTCCATCCGTTGATCTCCATCACAACAGGTGTGTATGCCTCAACGATGTTCGCTCCTGTGCCCACCGGCGCGATTCCGACCTCGCGGAGGTTCTCCATGCCGTCGAGCATCGCGTCGAAGCCGAAATCGCTCCC
>JAUVQC010000010.1 GCA_030598305.1 Actinomycetes bacterium | reverse complement strand
CGGATATCACCGCGTTCCAGAAGACATTCGACAGCGGCGGTGACGAGCGCCAGGCGTCAGGACTTTCCGAAGCGATCGCAAGACTCGCGAATTTGGAGAAACCGACGATCGCCGCTGTCAACGGATTTGCGCTTGGCGGGGGACTCGAACTCGCGATGGGTGCTGATTTCCGCTACCTGGCTGAAACGGCGAAGGTCGGGCAACCCGAGATCCTGCTTGGCATCATCCCCGGAGCAGGAGGCACACAGCGGCTCGCAAGGCTTGTTGGCCCTCAGCGGTGTCTGGAACTGTGTATGACCGGGAGGCACGTGAAGGCTGCCGAGGCGCTCTCGATCGGTATTGCCGACAAGGTAGTGCCCGATGAGGAGATGCTGGATCTCGCAGTCGCCGATGCCAAAGCGTTCGCTGCCGGCCCAACCCAAGCGTATGCGGCAGTGAAACGTGCGGTCGCTCGAGGCTTCGACCAGCCGCTCGATGAAGGCATGGCCATAGAAGCTGAGCAGTTCGCCAGGGCCTTTGGTTCCAATGATGCCAAGATCGGCGTCGCCGCGTTCCTCGCCAAGGAGAAACCCTCTTTCACCGGAACCTGACAAGGAATGCCAATGAGCGCCTCGGCGCGCGACGGGGATTGTGCGTCCCGGAGTTTGCGGAGCAAACTCCCAAGGAATGCCACTGAGCGCCTCGGCGCTCATGGGCATTCCCTCCTACCCTCTAGCTCATGGCTTTTCGACTCCCATCGTGGACACTACGCGTCGCCGTCCTCGCGATCGGTTTCTTCGTCCTTGCCTGGGTCGTGACCGGCTGGATGCACTCGAACGCGATCCGTGCCGAGTACCTCACTCCGCGCCCCGCCCTTGTCGGTTTCCCGTTGACGGTCATCGCTGATCCCGCCGGGAGGGTTGTCGTTGAGCGGACCCCACAGACCGAACGCGAAGGGATCTGGGGTCTCGAGAGCGAACGTGCCTACGCACAGGCATCAACCATCGTCCGCATCGATGAGACAACGGTGGAACGTGGCCTCAAGCCGCTCAATGGGGCGCCTCTCGTCGGTGATGCGGTCCGTTTCGATCCCGATGCGTTCTTCGGTGACCCGGTTCTTGCACACGGACTCGGCTTCGAGGAGCCACGATCGCCGTCGGACGTCGGCCCACATCCGACTTGGCTCGTGGACGGGCGCCGCTCGACCTGGATCGTCTTCGTACACGGCAGAGGTATCGACCGACTCAGCGAGTCGCTTCGAGCGATGCCGAGTCTCGTGGAACAGGGATATCCGGTTCTCTCGATCACCTACCGCAATGATGTGGGCGCAACACCCAACCAGTCGGGTATGAGGCTCTGGGGCCTCGAGGAGTGGCACGACCTCGATGCTGCATTGAGCCTCGCGAAACGCAAGGGAGCGAAGGATGTTGTCATCATCGGCTCCGGGTTCGGTGCGAGCATCGTTTCGACGTTCCTCCACGAATCGCAGAACATTGCACTGGTGCGAGGAGTGATCTACGACTCGCCGGTGCTCGATCTCGAAGGCGTTGCGAAACGCTGGGCCGCAGAGAACAACACGCCCCGATTCGTTTCGTGGCTCGGTCGGCGGTTCGCAGCCGTGAGGTTCGGTGTGGACTGGGACATGTTGAACCAGTACGGACGGACGGAACAATTCGACGTTCCGATCCTGATGATGTTCGGCGCTGAGGACCCGGTCACCCCACCGGACGAATTCACGCGATTCGCGGACGCGATTCCGGACCTTGTCGAGGCCGAACGCTTCGAGCAGGGCGGCCACGCCGACCTGTGGAACATCGACTCTGTGCGATATGAAGCAACGATCGCAGAGTTCCTGCTCGACGTGGTGGGACCGGAGTGACCATGTATCTCGATCATGCGGCTACAACAACGATCAGACCCGAGGCGATCAACGCAGCGGATGACGCCCACGCGAAGTTCGATAGGAATGCCTCTGGTATCCACTCGGAGGCCCGGAGGGCGAAGAACGCCCTCGAGGAGGCGAGGGAGAGGGCTGCAGGACTCGTCGGCGTCGAGCGGCCCCACGACATCATCTTCGTCGGCTCCGGCACCGAGGCTGACAATCTGGCCGTGGTCGGTGGTGCCCTCGCGTCTGGTCGACGGTCGGTGGCGGTATCGCCGATCGAACACAAAGCCGTATTGGCGTCAGCACACTCGCTCGAGCGATTCGGATTCACGGTAGGGGAGCTCGAAGTGGACACCTACGGTGTCGTCGGGCAGGCGGGTGACCGCTCGATCAGCAACGGACCACTTGCACTCGTCTCGGTGATGCTTGTGAACAACGAGATTGGCACGATCCAGCCCGTTGCGGAGCTTGCGAGGGAGATCAAGGGAGTCGACGACGGCGCACTCACCCACACCGACGCCGTCCAAGCATTCAACTCTGAGATTGTGACACTCGAGTCGACAGGGGCGGACCTCATCTCGCTGGCATCTCACAAGGTTGGTGGGCCGAAAGGCGTTGGGCTCCTTGCTCTTGGGTCGGGAGTCCGAATCGACCCGATCATCCACGGAGGCGGGCAGGAGGCAGGCCGGCGGGCAGGCACCTACAACGTTGCCGGGATTCTTGGAATGGTCGCGGCGATGGAGGCAGCCCACGCCGATCGTGGCGGATTCGTTGTCCGAACAGCCACTGAACGCGATGCCTTCGAGTCAGCTGTCGTGGGAGGCGCACCGTCTGTCGTGGTCACGGCCGTGGAATCGGCACGCGTTCCTCACATCAGCCACATCCGGTTCCCCGGTGTACTCGCCGAGACCCTACTGATCCGCCTCGACCAGGCGGGGGTCGCAGCATCGGCCGGATCTGCATGCCAATCAGGTGCCGTTGAAACGAGCCACGTGCTCGACGCGATGGGATTCACAGTCGAGGCGTCGCGAGAATGCATTCGATTCAGTTTCGGGTGGGACACTCCTCGAGGTGAGGGCGCAAGCGCTGCTGCAACCGTACTTCGTGTCCTCGCTGACCTCTGATGCGGGCACTCGTTGCGATGTCAGGTGGTGTTGACAGCTCGGTTGCGGCTGCGCTCATGATCGAGCAGGGCTATGACGTGGTCGGTGTGACGCTCAAGCAGTGGGAGGGAGCGGACGGGTCGATGCCAACAGCAGGTTGCTGCACGCTGTCGGACGCCGAGGATGCACGAAGGGTCGCGGCACAGCTCGATATGCCGTACTACGTACTGGACTATGTCGATGAGTTCACAGCCGCGGTGGTTGAGCCATTCGCCGAGGGCTACCTTGCCGGGCTCACACCCAATCCCTGCATCGAGTGCAATCGACGCGTCCGGTTCAGCGCGCTGCTCGAGCGCACCGAAGAGCTCGGCTGCGACGTACTCGTGACAGGCCACCACGCAAGGGTTGAGGACCATGATGGCGTATTCCGGTTGAGGACGGCCGTCGATGGGACCAAGGACCAGTCCTATGTGCTGCACATGCTCGACCAGGCAGCGTTGTCGAAGATCCGGCTTCCCGTTGGGGAGATGACCAAGAAGGATGTGAGGGCAAAGGCCGCTGAGATGGGACTCCGGACCGCGTCCAAACCGGATTCACAGGACATCTGCTTCGTGGCGTCCGGTGACTACAGGGACTTCCTTGCACAACGTCATCCGGATGTTGCTGCTCCGGGCGATATTCTCGATACCGCCGGTGCTGTTGTTGGTGAGCATCCGGGAACAGCCGGATACACGATCGGGCAGAGGAAGGGCATAGGCGTCGCGGTCGGCTCGGCCAGATACGTCGTTGACATCGCTCCGCGTGAACAGACCATCACCATCGGCACCTACGAAGACCTGCTGGTCGATGGTTGCTCTGTGGACGAGATGAGTTTCACCCACGCGCCACCAGGTGTCGGCGACACAGTCGGCGTCAAGGTCAGGTACCGATCAGAGCCTGCCGCAGCGACCGTCGTTGGAACCGGGCACCGATGGGAGTTCAGGTTCGTCGAGCCCTTGGCGCGTCCAGCACCGGGTCAGTCCCTCGTCATGTACGACGGTGAGTTCGTTCTTGGCGGAGGCATCATCGTTGATGGCCGTTCCCCTGAACCTGTTGTGCAGTAGCGTGACGTCTCATCTCACGGAGGCCTCGTGACGGCGAAAGAGCGATACATCCGGCTCGTTGAGGAGCTCCGCGAGCACAATCACCGCTATCACGTCCTTGACGCCCCCACCATCGATGACAGCGCGTACGACGCGATGTATCGAGAGCTCGTTGAGCTCGAGGAGATTCACCCGGAACTCATTGACGCTGCGTCGCCGACGACCCGTGTCGGCGGACCGCTCGACGATGCGTTCAGTCCTGTTCGACACAGAGAACGTATGTTCTCGCTGGACAACGCAATGGACCCTGCGGAGCTCGACGCATGGCACGAACGTCTCGTCAAGGTCCTTGGCAGACAACCGTCGGGGTATTCGTGTGAGCTGAAGATCGACGGTCTTGCCGTGTCGCTCACCTATGTCGACGGCCAGCTCACGCGGGCATCCACGCGCGGCGATGGCGTTGTGGGCGAGGACGTGACGGCGAACGTGAGGACCATCCGATCCGTTCCGTTGGTTCTTCGCAGCGAACCGCCAGCGGTCATGGAGGTGCGCGGTGAGATATATCTCCCGGTGTCCGAGTTCGACGCCCTCAATAGGCGGCAGGCCGAGAACGGGAAGCCGCCCTACATCAACCCACGCAACACCGCCGCGGGTTCGGTGCGCCAGAAGAATCCGTCGATCACTGCGGGCCGCAATCTCGGGACCTGGATCTACCAGCTCGGCTTCCTCGAGGGAGGTCCTGATTTCGAGACACACACCGCTCAAATGGAGTGGCTGTCCGACCTCGGACTGCGCGTGAATCCTGCCAATAGCACCGTTGAAACGTTCGATGACGTCAAGGCGTACGTTGCCGACGCGACACAGCACAGACACGACCGCGACTACGAGACGGACGGCATCGTCGTCAAGGTCGACTCACTCTCGGATCAACGCGGAGTCGGGTTCACGGCGCGCTCGCCGCGATGGGCGATCGCGTTCAAACTTCCGCCGGAGGAGAAGACGACGGTCCTCAGGTCCATCGAGATCAACGTCGGTCGTACGGGCGCTGTCAACCCGTACGCGGTCATGGAGCCTGTATTCGTCGGCGGAGTAACCGTCACAAACGCAACCCTGCACAACGAGGGTGAGATCCACCGCAAGGACGTGCGACCCGGGGACACCGTCATCGTGCGAAGGGCTGGCGATGTGATCCCCGAGGTTGTCGGGGCTGTCAAGGAGCTCCGCCCGCGCG
The DNA here is from genome assembly GCA_030598305.1 of Actinomycetes bacterium. The sequence continues at coordinate 8,597 of JAUVQC010000010.1, read as the reverse complement.
GGAGACGGAAGTGGCACATGCCAACGACTTGCCCCTTCTGTGGCAATCCGATCGTGCTTCCCGATGGCCAGGCCAAGGCCCGTTGCACCGGCGGCTATGCGTGTCCGAGCAGACTGAGGGAGTATCTCTATCACTTTGCGTCGAGGGGAGCCATGGACATCGAGGGCCTCGGGTACAGAACCGTCCACTCGCTTCTCGAACTCGAGCTCATTCAGGATCCCGCCGACATCTACACCCTTACCCAAGAGGACCTTCTGATGATCGAAGGATTTGGGGAGATCTCCGCCACGAAGTTGTTGCGAGCGATCGACGCATCCAAGGACCAGCCGCTTGCCCGTCTCGTGTTCGGCCTCGGAATCGACCATGTCGGGTCGACTGTCGCGGCACAACTCGCTCGAAGGTTCGGGTCCCTTGAATCCCTGATGGAAGCGTCCGCAGAAGAGATCGCTGAAATCGATGGAATCGGTCCCGAGATTGCCGGGTCCGTCCTCGAGTGGTCCTCCGATCGGGAGAACCAGAGCCTTGTCGTGCGCCTCGGGCAAGCCGGTGTGTCACTTGTCGATCAGGTCGAGGAGTCGGATGTGGCCCAGACTCTTGAAGGCGTAACCGCAGTCATCACCGGGTCGCTCGAGGGGTTCACACGCGACACAGCCAAAGATGCGGTGCTGGAGCGTGGGGGGAAGGTGACCGGCTCGATTTCGTCGAAGACGACCGCTCTCATCGCTGGTGAGAAAGCCGGCTCGAAGCTGAAAAAGGCAGAGACGTTGGGTGTTCCCGTCCTAGACGAGGAGGACTTCAGACGCCTCCTCGCCGAGGGCCCGTGGTTCTGACTCCTGACTTCTGAGAGCGAAGCGATGCAGGTTCCGATCTACAGAAACAGTCCAATGCCGATGCCGAGGGCGACCAGCACCGGAAACACAGCGATCCACTGAGCAGCTTTGACCCGTGAAAGCAGTGGCGTGAAGAACGCCAACGTGATGAAGATGATCGCCATGAGGGGCACTGCATAGCGGGCGAGATCCTTGATGACGGTTCGATCGGCGACCAGCACAGCGCTCAGAGTCATAACGAAGCCGCCCACCATGGTCCACACGAACGCTTTGTGACCTGAGGCCGATGCTCGGAGCTTCCCCCACAGGCTTCCCGATAACAGTCCGAGGACAAGAGCAACAACCACAACAGTCAGGCTGTTCGTGTACTCGTGGGGTTGGTCGAACGCGTATTCCGTCAGGATCCAACCGATGATGGCCGCATCGATGGCACCGATCGCTCCCGCAACAAGGCCCGCGATGGTCGGTGACCATGCATTTGGGTCGAAACTGTATCGATCAGTCAAAGAGATCCCTCCGTCTACTGCACCGTGAACGTCCACACGAGCGTACCGGCGTCTGTGCCAGCGCTCCCACCGATCCATGTCGCCACGACGACGTGTTCGCCCGGCGTCCAACGCTCGATGGCCTTGCCCTCACCTGGTTCGAACTGGTATCGGCCGATCTCGATGATTGCGTTCACATCATCCTCGGGGATGGTCGTACCGTCGATCACGAACCGCACTTCATAATTGGGTTGGACAACAATGAGGACCTTGACAGGGTTGATGGCGATGTCGCCGTCCTGTGGCGCGTACCGCTCCACGGCATCCGGAAGCTGCTCAGGATCGCCCGAGGGGATGAAAAGGATCGAGGCGCCGATGATCGTCAGTAGCGCGACCGCAAGCAGCGTGTAGGTAACCCGGTACCCAGTGGTGTTCATGGCCGGGATGCTACCGACCTCCAGAACCCAGGGTTCGGAGCGGGGTGGGGACTAGCGTTGTGGGGGATGGAGCTGAACCCTGTACTCGAAGAGCTTGGGAATTACCCGATCGCCACGGTCCGCCAGCGAGCCGTGGATCGGGCAGAGGCTGGGCTTCCCGTCATCGACTTCTCGATTGGTGATCCTCGTGAACCGACACCGGCCTTTATCGCTGACGCGCTCAGGGATGCGGTCCCCGAAGTGTCCCAGTACCCAACGGCCGCAGGGAAGGCCGCGTTGCGTGAGACGATCGCGCACTACGTGCAACGGAGATTCGGCGTTGCCGTCGACGCTGCGACCCAGGTGATCCCCACCAGCGGATCCAAAGAAGCGATCTTCAACACTCCGTTCGCGTTCATCGACAGGAATGCCGGCGATGCAGTTGTTTTTCCGTCACCCGGTTATCCGGTCTATGAGCGGGGTGCGGCGTTTGCAGGCGCCGAGCTCCGACCGATCGTGCTCGCCGATGACTTCGTCCTTCGAGCCGGCGACATCGACGACCGTGTCTGGGACGCAGCGAAGCTGGTTTGGACCTGCACCCCGCACAATCCCTCCGGTGCCGTCACATCCAGGAGCGATCTCGCTGACCTCTACGAACGTTGCCGCGCTTCGGGGGCGATGTTGCTGTCCGATGAGTGCTACTCGGATACCTATGAGGATGAGGCCTACCCCGATGGACCGGCGTCCGTGCTCCAGGTGGCCGATCGCGACCTCGGCGGAATGCTTGTGTTCCTTTCGCTCTCGAAACGATCAGGCATGACCGGCTACCGCTCCGGCGCCATCGTTGGCGATGCTGACGCGATCGCAGCTCTCAAGTTGCTGAGGTCCACCACAGGCACTGCATCGCCGGATTTTGTTCAGTCTGCAGCGATCGCCGCGTGGTCAGATGACGGTCACGCCGCCGACCGCAGGACATTGTTCACGTCCAAGCGCAGGATCCTCGAGCGCTCATTCGATGAGCTCGGTATCGAGATCGTGGCCTCACGCGCCGGGCTCTACCTCTGGGTACGAGTCGGCGACGATCTTGGTGTGACCGACCAACTGTTGGACGCCGGAATCGTCGTGTCACCGGGGCGGTTCTTCGGTGAGGGTGGCGAAGGCTTCATCCGACTCGCTCTCGTCCCGACTCTGGAAGAATGTCAGGTGGCAGCAGGCGCGTTGTTGGAAGCGCTTCGATAGGCCGGGAGGGTCCATGGCGAATCAGGAAATCATCGATGCGGCGTACAACGGCGACGTAGGGCTGAACACGGCAGTCGATGCTGTGCACCACACCATCGCACAGCTCGACAGTGGAGCCATTCGTGTTGCCGACAAGCGCGATGGCGACTGGGTGGTGAACGAATGGGTCAAACGGGCAATCCTGTTGTACTTCAGGATCACCGAGGTGGAGACATTCGGTGTAGGTCCCTTCGAGTACCACGACAAGATCCCCACGAAGACCGGACTCAAGGCTGCAGGTGTGCGAGTCGTGCCACCGGGCGTCATCAGATACGGGGCGTTCTGTGAGCCGGGGGTGGTTGTCATGCCCGGATACGTGAATATTGGGGCGTACGTGGGGTCAGGAACCATGGTCGATACGTGGGCAACGGTCGGATCATGCGCCCAGATCGGTAAGGACGTCCACCTCAGCGGTGGTGTCGGAATCGGAGGAGTGCTCGAACCGCCCGGAGCACGGCCAGTGATCATCGAGGACGGCGCCTTCATCGGAAGTCGAAGCATCGTTGTCGAGGGTGCGGTCATCGAAGCAGGAGCGGTGCTCGGCGCGAACACGACGATCACAGCGTCAACGCCGATCATCGATGTGACCGGTCCCGAACCGGTGGAGACACGTGGACGGGTGCCGGGCAATGCCGTTGTCGTTCCGGGCACACGGCCGAAGGACTTCCCTGCGGGCTCCTACAACCTGCAATGCGCGCTGATCATCGGTCAGCGGACGGAATCGACGGACAAGAAGACCTCTCTCAACGATGCACTCAGGACGTTCGAGGTACAGGTATGAGCCTGTCAGGAGCAGGCGGAACGTTGCTCGACACGCTCATCGAGATCGTCAACATACCGTCGGTCACCCAAGACGAGGAGGCCCTCTGCTCCTGGCTCGAAGACCGTTACGCCGAGCGATATCGCACGCGGCGCATCGGAAAGTCCCTCATCGTCGGCGCCAACCCGGATGGCCCGGAGTTCACGGTTCTGTACGGGCATACCGATACCGTTCCCGTCCAGGGCAAGTGGGAGGCCCGGGTGGACGGTGATCGACTCGTCGGCCTCGGCGCTTCGGACATGAAGTCAGGCCTAGCGGTGATGATCGAATTGCTCGATACCGGTGTGGCGGAGGGCAGCCTCGTGTGCGTGTTCTACGATGAGGAGGAGGGCCCCGCAGCCAACAACGGACTCGAGGCTGTGCTCGACACAGCGCCGTGGCTCATCGATGCCGAAATCTCCATAGTCCTTGAGCCAACCAATCTCGACCTCGAGCTCGGATGCAACGGAACGATCAACGCGAATGTGGTCTTCCGAGGCTCAACCGCCCACTCGGCGCGGCCGTGGCTCGGTGAGAACGCGGTTACAAAGGCGGGGGAGTGGCTGGCCGGGATGCACGCTCGTGATCCAGAACCGTTCGACATTCACGGGCTGGAGTACAAGGAGGTGTTCTCGGTGACGAAGGCTTCGGGTGGTATAGCGAACAACATCATCCCCGGTGAGTTCGTGATCAATCTCAACCACCGCTTCCCTCCTGTGTTCTCGATCGAAGAAGCCGAGGCACGATTGCGAGATGTCACACGGAGTGCCGATGAAGTGATTATCACCGATCGCGCCCCGCCAGGGCGTATCGACCTCGACAACGAGGCCGTCCAACGCCTTGATGCGCTCATCGGGAGAGGTCGCATGGCGAAGCAGGGGTGGACCGATGTGGCGCGACTGACATCGAGAGGCGCAGTGGCTGTGAACTACGGCCCCGGCGAGGTGCCCCAGGCTCATCAGCAGGGTGAGTCGGTACCGATCGCGAACCTCGACATCGTGTATGACGTGCTGGTGAAGTTTCTCGGCGGGTAGCCGACCGCGATCACTCGGATCTACAACGCGCCCTCGGCGATTCCTGGTCCGTCGGATGGATGCTCGTACGCATACAACGGCTCGACAGTGAACATGGGCAGGAGGAGGTGGACGAGCGGTCCCATCCCGAAGGCGAAGATGACCGTGCCCGCGCCAACCGTGCCACCGAGGAGCCATCCCATTACCAGGACCGTGATCTCGATGCCCACCCGAGCGAGGCCGATCGGGATGCCGCGTCTCCCGAGACCGGTCATCAAACCGTCACGCGGTCCCGGTCCGAGACCTGCACCGATATAGAGGCCGGAACCGATGCCAATGATCAGAACGCCACCAAGAAGAAGAACCCATCTCAGCCACAGGGCATCCACGGACTCCGGGGCGATCCACAGCGTCACATCCATCACGATGCCGATCAACAGGACGTTGAGGACGGTTCCCAAGCCCACCTTCTCTCCGAGTGGGATCCACAACAACAGCACAAGTATGCCGGTCAGGATCGTCACGGTCCCAATCGGAATCCCGGTTCGCCAAGAGATTCCCTGGTGCAGAACCTCCCACGGTGAAAGCCCGAGTTGGGAGATGATCATCATCGCGACACCGACGCCGAACAACACCAACCCGAACACGAGCCGTGGTACGCGGCGAAGTAGCTCGATTTTGCTTGGAATCGGCAGCATCCAGGAACAGTAGCCATCGTGCTGATTCGTCACGGCGCCCTGTTACCTTCCTGCCCATGCCTGTTGACATCGATATCGCCAAGGTCGCGAAGCTCGCGACGCTTGCACTGAGCGAGAACGAGCTTGCAACGTACGGGTCCCAGCTCGGTGACATCCTCGATCACGCTGAGCGTGTTCAGGCCCTCCCAACGGACGGTGTCGAGCCGACCTCGCACCCTCTGGAGATGGTGAACGCCTTCAGGGCTGATGAGATCGGCGAATGCCTTGATCCGGAATCCTTCCTCCCTGAGGCGCCGGACTCTGTGGACGGCCAGTTCCGGGTCCCGAGAATCCTGGGTTGACGATGACTGATCTCGCAGATCTCACGATCGCCGCCGCCGGTGCAGGGCTTCGCTCGGGAGAGTTCACATCTCAGGACCTCCTCGATGCGGTCACGAAACGTGCATCTGCAACCGAAGCGCACCTCCACGCCTACCTCACCCTCGACCACGACGGTGCGCGGGCCGCAGCGGTGGCAGCGGACGCCTCGTTCGCCGCAGGACAGGACAAGGGACCCCTCCATGGAATCCCGGTTGCCCTAAAGGACAACATGTGCACCCTCGGCGTCGAAACCACAGCGTCCTCGAAGATCCTTGCGGGATGGAAACCCCCGTACGATGCGACGATCGTCACGAGGCTGAAGGACGCAGGTGCCGTCATCACGGGCAAGACGAACCTCGACGAATTCGCCATGGGCTCCTCAACCGAGAACTCCGCGTACGGCACCACACGGAACCCGTGGAACACGGACAAGGTGCCAGGTGGATCATCCGGAGGCTCCGCTGCGGTGACGGCGGTGGGATCCGCGTTCGGTTCCTTCGGATCGGATACGGGTGGTTCGATTCGGCAGCCTGCCGCGCTCACAGGCCTTGTTGGGATGAAGCCGACCTATGGCGTCGTCTCGCGATACGGACTGATCGCTTTCGCTTCCTCCCTCGATCAGATCGGGCCCTTTTCGAGGACGGTCGAGGACTCGGTTTCTCTCCTCGAGACAGTATCGGGATTCGACATCCGCGACGCGACGAGTATCAATGCACCCGTCCCGAATTTCGGGGGTTCACTCGACAAGGGAGTCTCGGGCATCAAGATCGGTGTCGTCAGCGAGTTCATGGGCGAGGGCATCGATCCACAGATCATCACTGCAACTCGCGCAATGGCCGACAAACTCCAGGACGCTGGTGCCGAGATCGTGGAGATCTCGCTGCCCTCCACGGACTATGCGCTCTCCGCGTACTACCTCATTGCCCCCGCAGAGTGCTCGTCGAACCTCGCTCGCTTCGATGGTGTGCGCTATGGCCATCGCAGCGATGTCGACGGTACGACCGAGGAGATGATGGCTCACTCACGGGCCGAGGGGTTCGGCCCTGAGGTTATCCGGCGAATCCTTCTCGGTACCTATGCCCTGTCGGCGGGTTACTACGACGCCTTCTACGGACAGGCCCAGCGGGTGCGAACCCTTGTTCGTAACGAATTCACTGAGGCGTACGCACAGGTCGACGCCCTCATCTCGCCCACTACGCCAACGACTGCGTTCGACATCGGTGAGAGGTCTGCCGATCCGATCGCCATGTACTACTCGGATCTGTGCACGATCCCATCGAACCTCGCCGGAGATCCCGCGATCTCCGTACCGATCGGACTCGACGACGGAGGGCTACCCATAGGATTCCAGATCATGGCGCCCGCCCTCGGCGAGGAAGTGATGTACCGCGTGGCAGCAGAAGTTGAGCGTCTCGCCGGCTTCACAGAGCGTGCGGACCTGGCCACCTCAGAGGTGGTGTTGCCATGACGACATGGGAAGCCGTCATCGGTATCGAAACACACGTCGAGCTGTCGACGAACACCAAGATGTTCTGCTCGTGTCCTGCGGATGTCGAGGGCGTCCCGAATACGAAGTGCTGCCCTGTCTGTCTCGCACTCCCTGGCGCGCTTCCGGTTCCGAACGAGAAAGCGATCGAGGGCATCGTCAAGATCGGACTCGCGCTCGATTCGACGATCAACGAGTCGTCGCTCTTCTATCGCAAGAACTACTTCTATCCGGACCTTCCGAAGAACTACCAGATCAGCCAGTACACCTTCCCTGTGTGTGAGCACGGCAAGCTCGAGATTGATGTCGACGGAACGTCCAAGATGATTGGCGTGACTCGTGTGCACATGGAGGAGGACACAGGCAAGAGCACCCATGTCGGTGATGGCGACGGCCGTATCCATGGTGCAGATCACACCCTGTTGGACTTCAACCGGGCCGGTGTGCCGTTGGTTGAGGTTGTCAGCGAACCTGACATCCGAACCTCGGCCGAGGCCCGTGCGTACGGTGCCGAAGTGCAGAGGATCGTGCTCGCTCTCGGAGTCTCCGATGCAAAGCTAGAGGCCGGCTCGATGCGGTTCGACGTGAATGTCTCGGTTCGACCGGTGGGCAGGGAAGAATTCGGAACGCGCACCGAAACGAAGAACGTCAACTCGCTGCGCTCGATGCAGCGGACCATCGACTTCGAGATCGATAGACAGATCAAGGTACTCGAGGCCGGTGGCACGATCGTCCAGGAGACGCGCCACTGGAACGAGGCCACCGGCGTCACCACATCGATGAGGGCGAAAGAAGAGTCAGAGGACTACCGGTACTTCCAGGATCCGGACCTCCTGCCTCTTGAGGTCACGGGAGCCTGGCAGGATGAGATCCGGGCCACGATTCCGGAACTCCCCGCGCAGCGACGGGCCAGGTATCTCGATGCGGGTACCGATCCGGTCACCGCCGGGGTCCTCGTCGACAATCAGGAACTGGGGTCGCTCTTCGACGAGGCAGTGGAAGGCGGGGCACAGGGTCGTGCAGTTGCTATCTGGCTCACCGGTGAGGTTGTCGCGTACACGCGCCGGAACGAGATGCCTGTTTCAGCCACCCCGCTCACGGCTGGACACCTCACTGAGCTGACGTCCATGGTGGATGACGGCAAGCTGTCGTCTTCGGCAGCCAAGGAAGTCCTGATCGCAGTGCTCGACGGCGATGGTCGTCCCGGTGAAATCGCAGCAGCGAAAGACCTG
>JAUVQC010000107.1 GCA_030598305.1 Actinomycetes bacterium | reverse complement strand
GTCGCCGCCTTGAGGTACACCTCGATGGTCCGTGACCGTACCGAAATCGTGTCGTACATGGTGCGGATGTCGAGCAGGAAATCTGTGACCTCGCTCAGCATCGGACCACCAAGGACACTGTCCGCGATGCGAAGGATCGGTTTTGCCGTGAACCGATAGATCAGACCTCTTCCCGGAAGGTTCGATCCGGTGAGCCACTTGAGGAGCTTGCCAGAGATCAGGTCGTTGGCCATCGACGGTGCCTGGAAGAAGTCGATGCCTCCGCCAGATGGTGGTGTGTCGACAACGATCACGTCGAAGCGCTTGGACTCGATGTACTCGGCCATTCGCTCGCCCGCGGCGTAGGACTGGGCTGCGGGGAAGCGATCCGCAATGGCGCGAAAGTAGGGGTTCCCGAGCAGTCGCTCCCCAACCTCGGGATCGGCATACCTGTGGATGATCGCCTCCCATGATGCCGAGGCGTCGAGCATTGCAGCCCACATGTACTCGGATCCTCGGATCTGGGTTGGGGTGTCGTCGAGAGTGCCGACCCCGAGGGCGTCGGCAAGCCGCTTCGCCGGATCGATCGTCAGGACGAGGGTTGACACTCCGCGAGCAGCGATAGACGCTGCGAGGGCGGCAGAGAGCGTCGTCTTGCCGACACCTCCTGCCCCGGTGACGATGATGGTCGAGGTCATAACGGCATCCCGATCCTGTCGGCAAGCTGTTCGGCGACCTCACCGGGGGTGAACACACCGAACAGATAGGGGAGTGAGGCATCAGAGGCCACCTCGCCTGACCAACGGTCCTGGTCGGCTTCGAGATCGAGTTGGAGCGTCGCTGCCTCCCGTAGCGGACCGTCTCCGAGTGACTCGAGATCGCCGTCAGCGATCCCTGAGGCCTCGAGAACCCGGTTGAGGATCACCTTCGGTTCGGGACCAAGCTCTTCTTTCCTGATCGTCGCGATCGCCTCGGCGGTCTCGATGATCGGGAGTTCTGAGGGGGTCGTCACGAGATGGATTGACGTCACATCGCTGTCACGAAGCGTTGTACGCATACGGCTCGCGAGGCGTCGCATCGTTCCCGTCGGGACAAGCTCGGATATGGTTCTTGGTGCACTGAGGTAGGACTGGAACTGGCCGAGGGAGGATGCGTCAACGATAACAACATCCCAGTTTCCGGTGAGAACTTCTCCGATCGGCTTACCGATGGTGATGATCTCCCGCACCCCCGGAGCGGTATCGGCGAGAACAGCGAGAGCCGCCGAGATGTGGCGTGTCGGTGCGCCGTGGGGGACATGGAGCTGTCTCTTGAGATACTCGTCGAGGGCGTCGGGGCGGTTCATGACCATCGCGAACAACCCCGGTCTGACCTCTGTCGGATCGTACTTGAGCTTCGCCTGCCTGAGATGCGCCGCAAGACCTGTTCGGTTGTCCAGGTCAATGGCAAGCACCCGGTGGCCGCGTCGCGCAAAGTCGATGGCTGTGGCTGCAGTTACCGCAGATTTGCCGGTTCCGCCCTTGCCGGAGACGAAGATGAGGCGACTTGCGGTCATGGTGCCAGCCTATCGGCTGGGAACCCTGCGCGTTCCTTGGGAGTTGGCAGGAACGCGAAGCGTTCCCCGCAACTTCTGGGCTCTGCGGACTCTCTACTCTCTACTCCCTACTCTCACAAAGGAGCCCTCATGGCCCAACTTGATATGGACGCCTTCCTGAAACGTTTTCAGGACAGGGCTGAAGCGGTACGCGAACGCGGCGTGCCTCCCCTTGAGGGATCGGCGCGGAAGCAGTTCATAGAAGCGGCCGAGAAGGACTACCTCGACTACTCCCTCGTCGGATCTGCGTCGTGGTCCCTCGACGAAGGTGACCTTGTCCTAAGGATCCCGATCTCAGGCTGACGGGTCCTCGATACCCATGGCTGCCCGCTTCCCAGCAGCCCTGCGCTCCGTCTCGAGTCGAGCGAGGTCGTAGTCATTGTGGTCGATGTAGGTCATTGCACCAGCGATACGCGCGTGACCCGCGACATCTCGAATCAATGTATGCATCTCCTGGCACACCGCCCGGTAGTCCGGGTGCCCGCCCTGCTGTGTGCGGAGCTCGAGCATGTGGAACGCCTCGCGAGCGTTCATGTTCATGTAGAACCTGACCCGGTTCGCAAAGGGCACAGCGTATTGGGCGACATGGGAGCCGGCCGAATCGCTGATGTGCGTATAGAGAGCACCGGCGCGCTCCATGGCCTCGTCCCAGATCGATTCGGCACCGATGTCGGTGATCGAGTCGGGTGTCACGTACCCATGGTTGGGTGAGAGCTGCTGCCAATCGAGCGTCATCATCCGGTGGCGTTGGAGGTCCCTGAAGATGCCGTAGTCACACAGCACATCGAAGCGATAGAAGGTCTGTTCCATGCCACGACCGGGCTTGTGGCGTCGATTGGTGCGATCGCCCACGAGGTCAGCGAAGATGCCGTCGATCTCGCTTTCGTCCATCGTCGCGACGATGTCCCGAATCTGGGTGTCCGGAAGATTCGTGTGCGAATAGAGGCTTGCGGCCGCGACCTTCCGTTCGCCGTCGGGATCGAACTCGACCAAGGTGACCGTTGGTGCATCGTTCGGTGGAGCGCCAATCGAGGCACCCCGCGCATCCATCGCACCGGCGATCTCGCTGAAGTAGTCGACCCAGGCGCCGCCGCGGTCAGGCACGTCGACGCGTTTCATGAAGGATGGGATGACCTTGCGCAGTTCAACGAGCATCGCGTCAGCGAACCAGCGAACCTCTGCCAGCGGATTCGCCTGCATTCGCAGCAGGAGCGCTTCATACGCCTGTCCGGAGGCGAAGATACCGACGTTGGACTGGGTGGATGCCGGAAGGAGACCACGTGCATCGTCACACGCCTTTGCGCGGATCGTCGACGTCCACACGAAGTTCGAGTCACCTGGCTGTTTCGGGTAGAGGTGCTCGTAGTAGGCGACCAGCCTTTGCACGACATCGCTGTACGTGGAGAACATCCAAGCCATGTCGGTGTTGTATCGGTCCGTCAATCGGTGGTCAGCTAGTTCCTGAGGGACCTGGAATCTGTAACGGTCACCGAGCAACTTGTCGTAGAAGATGTACCGGGTCGACTGTTCCAGGTACGACGCGAGCCTGCCCCACTCGAGCACCTTCGTGAGGATGTTCGATGCCTGTTCGACAGCGAGATGAGCGGCGCCGAGTTGGGCCACCGAGTCATCGCCATACTGCGTGAATACACGGTCGTACAAGCCCTCTGCCTTCGCCCTGCCGATGGAGCCTGCGTGCTCGGATGCAGAATCGATGTTGGCGACTCCGGATTCGGCATCCGACGCGAACTCGTCGATGAAGAGGCGACGTACAGACTTCGGGGACCGGCTGTAGCGGGCGAAGAGCGCACCCTTGACGACCTCGGGCAGGCCCGTGATGGCAAATACTGGACCATTGATATCTGTGAAGTATCGGGCGAGAATCGTACGCTCGTCCTCTGTGAATGATTCGATGTGGTATGCCGGGGGTGCGGCGACGCCGGTGCTCACGAACAGCCTCTCGGATGGGTTTCGTGGCACCGTACACACACCCGGGTACCTCAGCAATATCCGGCCCCGTTGTACCCTTCGATGCATGGCATTTGTGAGACTGCTGCTTGGCGGCCTTGTCGTTCTTCTCGTCATCGTGGTGGCCCTACCTGCGGTCGTCCTCCTCGATCTCGTCGTTGGTGGTACCGGCCTCGGCCTCTGTCCGACCGGACTGGGAACGTGCTCGACCTCGGCGTTCACCCTCATGGAACTGCTGGTCGCCCTTGTGGGCGCCCTCGTGCTCCTCGGCGGGGGAATCGTGGGATGCCTCCATTTGCTCGGCAGGGTGCCGACACGGAATTGACGTCGCACAGTCCTGTACTCTGACACCCTTATGGAACCGCTGACGCCCGAAGGCATAGAGGAGACCATTCCGCTGTCCGAGCGGATGCCTGACTACCTCGTCACGTTCGGCATCGGGCTCCTCGGGGCCGCAGCCGTTGGTGTGGTGATCTGGCTCGTCAGCGATATCGCCCTTGCCTCGAGCGTTGGCTACACGATGATCCTCTACGGTGTCGTGCTCCTCCTGGCGGGAGGATCCTCAGGCGGCGGTTACACGAACCTCGGCATGGGCGCCATGGGCGCTCTCTTCGGGACAAGGAGAGCAGATGAGCCGCAGCCGGAGGCCAATTCGAGCTTCAAGATCACACCACAGGAACGACTCCAGAAGGGTCTGAGACCCGAAGCGAACGCACGGGCGTTCTGGCAGGTCCTCGGTGGCGTGCTGTACGTGGCCATAGGGCTCGCCATCGTGATCCTGGGTTCGTAGCGTAATGGAGAACCAGCCATCGGTTGAGGAGCGTGCAAACGCGAGGGTGATCCTGAACCGCCTCACAAAGATCTACCCCGACATCGAAACCGCGCTTGAATACGTCGACCCGTGGCAGTTGCTCGTGTCGACCGTGATGTCAGCCCAGACCACGGATGAGAACGTGAACAAGGTTGCTCCGGTGCTCTTCGAGAAGTACCCAACTCCCGATGACCTCGCAGCAGCCGACCCGGAAGTGGTTGAGGAAATCATCTACTCGACCGGCTACTACCGGCAGAAGACGAAGAGCATCATCGCCCTCGCTGGCGATCTGGTTGACAGGTTCGATGGTGAGGTGCCTGCCGATCTCGACGAATTGGTCAAGCTCCGCGGCGTCGGGCGCAAAACGGCGTCAGTCGTGCTTGCCGAGGTGTGGGACATCCCGGCCATCGCCGTCGACACACACGTGAAGAGAGTCGCACACCGGGTCGGGCTCACAGCGAACACGAACCCTGAGAAGGTTGAGCGCGACCTCATGGCGCTCTATCCGTCGGAGCGATGGACCGATATATCGATGACCCTGATCCAGTTCGGCCGCGATGTGTGCGACGCCAAGAAACCTCGGTGTATGGAGTGCCCTCTCTTTGATCGGTGCGAGTGGGAGGGCAAGTTGAAAGCCGAAAGCCGGAAGCCGCGAGGCGGATGAGAATCCCCCAGGCGTTTCGGCGAAGCCCCCGCGATGGGGCGATTGCGGCCCTGGCGATTCCGGCGCTCGGGACGCTGGCCATAGACCCGCTTGTCTCGATCGTCGATACCGCCTGGGTCGGCCGGCTTGGCACTGTCGAGCTGGCATCCCTTGCGGTGGCCTCGGCGGTATTCGGGGCAGTATTCGCCGTCTTCAATTTCATCCACGTAACGATCACACCGATGGTCGCAGGGGAGGTCGGGCGCGGGTTACCCGAGAGGGCCGGCGGTATCACGAAGGGCGCACTGCTCATCTCCGTGGGCCTCGGCATCATTCTTGCGATCGTGGTCGGCTCCCTGTCAGAGACGATCGTTGGCGCGTTCGGTGCCCGGGGCGATGTGCTGGAACAGTCATCCGCATATCTCTCAATCCGCGTCCTGTCACTCCCCGCAATGTTGCTGGCGATGGT
>JAUVQC010000071.1 GCA_030598305.1 Actinomycetes bacterium | reverse complement strand
GTCAGCGTGAGCACATCAACGCTCGCCCTGAGTTCTCTCAGGCGGTCCTTGGCGGCGACCCCGAAACGCTGCTCCTCATCGATGACCACGAGTCCCAGCGCCCTGAACTCGATGTCCGCAGACAGAAGGCGGTGCGTGCCAACAACGATGTCGACCGAACCGTCATGGATCCCATTGATCACATCCTTCTGTTGCTTTGTTGTCAGGAACCTCGACAGCATCTCGACGCGTACCGGATAGGAAGCGAATCGTTCCTGGAAATTCGTATAGTGCTGTTGGGCCAGCAGCGTCGTCGGTACGAGCATGACCGACTGCTTGCCATCCTGAGCAGCTTTGAACATCGCCCGAATAGCAACTTCTGTCTTCCCGAATCCGACATCACCGAAGATGAGCCGATCCATCGGATTGTCAGCCTGCATGTCAGTCTTGACATCGGTGATAGCGGTGAGCTGATCGGGTGTCTCCTCGTAGGGGAAGGCTGCTTCGAACTCTGACTGCCACGGCGTGTCCGGTGAGAAGGCGTGGCCCTCGGCAGCCGCACGCTTGCGGTGGAGCGCAACAACCTGGTCTGCTACCACGGCGACCTCCTTGCGGACCTTGGTGCGCGTCTGGCTCCAGTCCGTGCCTCCCATTCTTGAGAGGCGCGGTGACTCGCCTCCGGTGTAGCGAGTGATTGAGGCGAGCTGGTCGGTCGGCACATACAGCCTGTCCTCACCTGCGAACTCCACGAGGAGATAATCACGTTCGACGCCCGCGATATCCCTGTGGACGAGTCCGGTGAATCGCCCGATCCCGTGGTGATGGTGGACGATGAAGTCGCCAGGATTAAGGTCTCTGAAGGCGTCATGAATCGGCTTACGCGTGCCGCGCCGAGCGGTCCGATGAGCCCTGCGGCGACCGGCAACCTCGCGCTCGCCGACCACACCGAACCCGAGGGTTGGGAACACGAACCCACTGTGGATGCCTATGGACGTGATGGCAGGCATCAGCTTGTCGAGGCGGTCAAGCACGGGCAGATCCGCACCGTGCTCACCAAGTATGTTGGCCACACGATCGGCTGCCGCCTGGCCGTCCATCGCTACAACGATCTCAACACCGCGGTCCTTCCAGGTATTGATCGCGGTTGCTATCGACTCCGGATCACCGGGCACGGCGTCGAGTGAACGGACCTCGTAACCATCGTCTCTCGGACCAGAAGACTGTGGCGGAGCTTCGATGAGACGATCCGCCATCGCGTCGGTGTCGAGCGGGAGGTACAGCGGAGGATGTGCGCCGCCTTCGGGGCCCTCGGTCCCCCAGGTATCGGACAGCGCTTCGGCAAGATCGGCTTCCTCGGCAATGAGCGATTCGGCACGAGCCGCACAGCGAACCGGATCAAAGAGGAACACAGGCACGTCGGACTCATCGAGTACCGTCCGAGGTCTTGCAAGCCAGGGTAACCATGACTCCATTCCCTGGAACGAGATGCCATTGCCGATGCGGTCCCAGGTGTCCGCCGCCCACGGTGCGTCGGAGAGCAACTCTGTCGCCCTGTCAGCCAATTCGGAATCGATGATCAATTCGCGTGCGGGGTAGATCAGGACCGAGTCGAATTCCTCGAGCGATCGTTGCGAAGATGCCGAGTATGTTCGAATCTCGTCGATCGTATCTCCCCAGAAGTCGATGCGGTACGGGTTGTCGGCATTCGGGGGATATACGTCGATGATCCCACCGCGCACCGCCACCTCACCCCTGGCCTCGCATCGATCCACTCGCGAATAGCCGCGGCTGACCAGTGCAGCCACAAGGTCGGAGAAATCCTCCGATCCACCGGACTCGAGCCGCAAGGGCTCGACCGATGTCGGGGAAATGCGCTGGATCACTGCACGCACGGACGCAACCACGACAAGTGGCTCACCGACACCGATTCGGTGCCTGGCTTCCACCCTGGCTGCCATCGTCACGATGTTCGGCGACACATGTTCAAAGGGCAGGGTCTCCCATGCAGGGAGCTGTGTCACGTGGTCTGTGAAGATCGCGACGTCTTCTGCAAGATCATCTGCCTCGCGCTCACCCGCCACGACGGCAAGCACCGGTCTCCCGAGGCGTTTGGCGGTTGCAGACACGACATAGGCGCGCGCGGACGGCGCAACGACGACTCGACCGGGGAGGGGAGGATCGAGGTCGCGACGCCAGCGATCAAGAAGAACACTCAGCGGTGCGGGCACTGTCCTCAGTTTACCTGAGGACAGTGCATCAGATATCGGGAGGCGACATGTTGTCGTCGTCGGCGTGGGTGGCGGTGTGATGTCTTCGACAGAGGAGCCGGCAGTTGGCGAGCGACGTATCGCCGCCATCTGCCCAGTGGATGTCGTGGTGGGCGTCGCACCACGACACAGGTGCATGGCACCCCGGCCACGTGCAGCGCCCATCTCGTCTCTCGATGGCACGCCGGAGTGCCGCAGGGATCGTGCGTGTCCTGCGGCCAACATCGAGCGGTTCGCTCTCTGATCCAAGAACCATTGGCACAATGGCTGCGTCACAGGTCAACCGTCGCATCGTTGCGGGGGTAACTGCGGCGCCGTCGATCTCGGGGAGCTGCTTGAGTTGTCCTTTGAGAATCCCATAGTCCACAGTGACGGTGACATGGGGCTTCTCGCCACCGGATGTCATCGCGCCTGTGTTGTGATCGAGCCAGAACGAGCAGATGTCGACCACTGCGTCGGCACGACGCTGTGCGGGGGAACGCACTTCGCCCGCATCGAGGTTCTGTGGGTCACAGATGCCGTCAACGGCTCGCTCGATGATGTGCCCACCCTCTGGAGTGAAATTCCCATTCGTAGCCCAGAGGCCGTCGATCGTCTGGTGGTGGTACAGGGCACGGAGTTGATCACGCTTATGGACAGCATGTACAGCGTCGTGATAGTTGATCTGCTGTTCCCAGTGGTCGATCGCCCTTCGGAGGTCCTTCACCGGGAGGTAGCTTCCGATATCGGCGAACACCGCTTCGTGGTCACAGAACTCGTTGCGGTGTCGGTCGTGCGCCCGGGCGAGGAGCTGCACGGAACGGTGCGGGATGTCGCCCGTCAACGCGCGCTCAGTCACAGTCGGCATGTGGGCAAGCGCCCGACCGGTCTTGACCGTTCCCGATGCCTCTGCAGTCGTCATCGTCGTGGTGTGCCGTAGCCAGCCGGTGGTTCCGAGCCCATACCGTTTCTCAGGGATGTTCCGGAGTTCGACCAGGCGCACCTGGACCGCGAGACGGGTCTGGGCGACGCTGATCGATCGTGCAAGCTCGATGGTCGACCTGTCCAACGCGTCGTCGGACATCCCATTGAGCTCGCTCTCAAGCTCGGTCAAACCTGAAACAGCCGGGATTTCTTCTCTCATACACACAACGTATCGAACATACGTTCGATTGTCAATAGGAAGCCTCAACGAACATTGTTTATACCGACAAAGGGCTGCTTAACGTCGGAACGCCACGCCCGCGACGCCCCGCGCTAGGCTCGCCCGTGATGCCGAGCCCAACGGATCGCAGCCCAGAAGTGAACTCGGATGACGTCAATACACGCTCGCACGTGACGGATCGATCCGACGGGGAGGCGCGCAGGCTGTACTACCTCGACTGGCTACGAGTCATCGCGATACTCGGCGTGTTCGTTGTCCACGCCCTTCAACCCTTCGGCAACGTCGGTCGCCACATCCACAATTCGGAGACAAGTCGCGTGATCACGCTTCTGTTCTTCTGGCTCTGGGCGACGTGGGGAATCTCGATCTTCTTCGTAATCTCCGGCGGGGGTAGCTGGATCGCTCTCCTCAGACGAACACCTGTGCAATACGTCAGGAGCCGGATCGCACGACTTCTCGTCCCGTTCGTCTCCGGAACGCTTCTGTTCTCCGTTCTTACGATCTGGTTCGTATCGCGGTTCGAGGAAACCTACGACGGATCGCTGGTGGGATTCATACCAACGTTCATTGAAACCAGGAGCTATGGCACATTCCTCCTCACCCCAAGGGTGTTCGACAACTGGGGAATCCATCTGTGGTTCCTCGGCTTCCTATTTGTGTTCTCCATGCTCTCGGTGCCGATCATCAAGTGGTTCAAGACAGAACCCGGGCAACGATTCGTCGATTGGACTGCGACGATCGCAGACCGAAGACTTGGACTGGTTCTCTTCGGGGTCGCCATCGCGTCCGTGCGCGCAGCCATCCAGCCGTTCTTCCCTGAAGCGGACAGTTGGGGGGACTTCACATACCTCCTGGGCATCTTCATCCTCGGTGCGTTGCTCTTCACCGACAGACGATTCCTCTCAGCGATACGACGGGACTGGCTCTGGATGGGACTCATCGGTGGAGGAAGTCTCGCTGTGTTCCTTGTCGGAGCGAACGCTGGGTGGCACGACGCCACGGGAAGCGCCGGATACATCCTCGTGTGGGCAGCGGTCTCACTCGCCGGCTGGTGTCTCTCGCTCGCCGTGATTGCGGTGGCAATGCGGTTCCTCGATTTCTCCAATCGGCTCCTCGCCTATTCCATGGATGTGATCATTCCGTTCTATGTCATCCACTACCCGGTGGTGATCGGAGCCTCGTTCTACGTGGTGCAATGGGACATGAGCCTGTATCTCAAGGCGTTGATCGTGCTCGTGGGTTCATTCACACTCACGGTGGCGATCGTCGAGTTGTTCGTCAGACGTTTCAAGTGGCCACGGATTCTCTTCGGCATGGTTCCCTTGGCAAGGGCACTCGAGATTCGCGACCAGATTTCGTGACGATCCCCGAATCCATGCTGTCGATCGATGCGGTCTGGCTTACCAAAGCCCTGCGTGCGGCGGGACTCCTCGACGATGCCACAGTGGTCTCGTTCGATATCGAGCGAATCGGTACCGACCAGGGCTGGACCGGGCAGGTGGGTCGCATCGATTTGGAGTACTCCATCACTGCCAAGCACGCACCACGGTCTGTGATCGTGAAGTTCTCTCCTCGTGACTCCAAGGGAGTCTTCGGGCTGCGCGAGGTCAACTTCTATCAGGAGATTGCACCAGGAAATGAGTTCGCAGTCCCGAAGTGTCATCACAGCGAGTTCGACCCGCAGACCGGCGCGAACATCACGCTGCTCGAGGATCTGGGCACACTACACACGGTGGATTTCGTCGATGGAATAGCACCGCTCCAGGCGGAATCGGTGGTTCTCGCACTCGCGGCGATCCATGGGACCTGGTGGAACGAACCGACGCTCGCATCGAAAGATTGGCTGTTCAGCATCGCGGATTCGGACTTCATCACATGGTGGTCACACTATCCCGACGAGGTTGCCCGCCTCCTGCCGAATCTGGAGCTGTCGCCCAGACTCCTGGAGTTCGGTGACCGATTCGCGACAGACATGCCTGCGATTCTCGGCCGGATCGAGGGTGCGCCGTTCACCTGTATCCACAGGGATATCCACGTGGACAATCTGCTTTTCGGATCCGGTCCCGACGACCCTGCAGTCATCCTGATCGACTGGCAGACCGTGGGACGGGGCCGTGGGATCAGCGATGTCGCCTATCTCCTCATAAGCTCGCTATCGCCCGAGGATCGCCGCGCGTCCGAAGGACGGCTGGTTGGCCTGTACCACGAGTTCCTCGTGTCCAAAGGTGTCGAGGACTACCCATTCCACCAGTGTTGGTCCGACTATCTGGTGTCGGTGGCAAGCAAGCTGTTCATCACGGTCACGGCAACGATCAATTTCGACAACACAAGCGCCCACCGCACGGCTTGGCGAAGGGCAGACCTGCAACGCCTCACGGCATTCTTCGACGACCACGACCCGATCAGGGAACTCTGAAGGGTCTCGCTGGAGCCCAGAGGGGATGAATTGCCGATGACCGATGGATATCCTCACCCGGATGATTGAAGCGGTCGGCTACTTGGGTTCTGCGTTGGTCGTGACGTCACTTCTGATGACGCGCATCCTTCGCCTGCGAGTCATCGGCCTCATGGGTTCAACGACGTTCTTGATCTACGGCCTGCTGATCGACTCTGTTCCCATCATCATCACGAACACCGTGATCATGATCATCAACATCACCTTTCTGTGGCGAGCAACCAGGGTCGAGGAGTGGTTCTACCTGCTCGAGGTAGATCCGGAGTCCCGATATCTCGCGGAGTTCCTGCGATTCCATCAGGAAGACATACATGTCTACCAACCCGACTGGAGCGGCCGGGTCGCTGAAACAGATCTCACGATTCTCGTTCTTCGGGACATGCAACCGGCCATGGCGATAGTGGGAGCGGTCAGAGAGGGCGTTATGGAGCTACGACTCGATTACGCGATCCCTCGCTTCCGGGACTATCGGATGGGCAGGTTCCTCTATGACTCCAACGCGGAGTTCTTCACCGACCAGAAGATCACCACCATCACGGCATCTGCTCGAACCAAGCACCATGTCCGGTACTTGGAGCGGATGGGTTTCACCGAGACCGAGTCGGGAAGATACGAACGTTCCCTAGTTCGGGTAGATCTGACGGACTGAACCGATCTCATCCCTACGTGATGAGATCTTCGTCTTCAAACCATCTGACAGTTCGCTCGAACGTGTCCACCACATCTCTGTAGGCGAACCTGAGTTCACTTGCCGCCTTCGAGCCGTGTAAACGGTGGCCGTGGAGGAGCGTTGCTATCAGCTCGGGACAGATACCGGCCGAGGGCCTCACGGCGCTGACAACCCTTG
>JAUVQC010000045.1 GCA_030598305.1 Actinomycetes bacterium | reverse complement strand
GAAGGGATATCGAGTCCGAGATGCCTGCACCGACTGCATCTGTGATCGCTTCCTCGCTGGCTCCCAGAACTGCGTATCCGTCCGCATCGCGCAACGTGCCATCGAACAGGACCCGGAAGAGTCTGTCGTCTGCCCTATCTGACCCCAACTCAGCGACCACGATGTCGACCTCATATGGCTTGATTTCATGGCTGAATATCTGGCCAAGAGTCTGACTGTACGCGTTTGCGAGGCCCTTGCCCGTTACATCGGTTCGTGCGTACGAATAGCCCTTGAGATCGGCATATCTGATGCCCGCGACTCGGAGCGTCTCGAACTCGTTGAAGCGACCGACGCCCGCGAACGCGATTCGATCGTACACCTCACCGATTTTGCGAAGCGATGGTGAAGGATTTTCACCGATGAGCAGGATCCCCGCGTCAAGCTGGAGGACGATGATCGGCCGCCCCCTGCCGACTCCCTTGCGGGCGAAGTCGGCTCGGTCCTTGACGAGCTGTTCGGGAGGAACGTAGAAAGGTGCGGTCATGGTCGACCTCCCAGAACAGTTTCCGAGACGGTCGCCAACTCTGCATCATCGATCTCCTCGACGCCGCTGCTCGTCACGATCACAACGTTGGGATAGATTCCACGCTTGACATCCGGTCCACCGGTTGCGGCGTCCTCCTCGGCTGCCGCAACGAGTGCCTCGACGGCCATCGAGAGAGCTTCTTCGCGCGTCAGATCTTCCTTCCACTCTGATTTGAGGAAGGACTTCGCCTCTGCTCCCCCCGACCCGGTTGTCGCATAACTGATTTCGTCATAGCGACCACCGACCACGTCGAACGAGAAGAGCCGACCCGAGTCGTGATCCTCGTCGAACCCACAGAACAGCGGAATCACCACGAGCCCCTGGAAGGCAAGGGCGAGATTCCCCCTGATCATCCTTGCGAGGTAATTGGCCTTCCCCTCAAGGCTGAGACGGGAGCCTTCGATCTTCTCATAGTGCTCAAGCTCGGTCTGGAAGAGCTTGATGAGCTCAACTGCCATTCCTGCGGTTCCCGATATTGCGACCGCCGAGTACTCGTCGGACGGATACACCTTGCGCACACGTCGATGAGCGATGATGTTGCCGGCGGTAGCCCGCCTGTCCCCCGCCATCAACACGCCATCGGACCATGTCAGCGCGAGTATGGTCGTGGCCTCAGGCAACGCGGTCGAGAGCGGTGCATCGAGTTTCCACTCGGGCGCCAAGCCCCGGTGTTCTAGGACGGAGAGGAAGGACTCGGACTCGATCGGCTCTCCGATACGGAGCGGCCCGATACCCGTGTCGGAGTCCCTGGGCTGCAGAGTCACTCGCCGCCCTTCTGGACGTAATTCTTCACGAACTCCTCAGCGTTCTCTTCGAGAACGGTATCGATCTCATCGAGGAGGTCGTCAATCTTCTCCGCGACATCCGAAGCCTCGACTGCTTCGGAAGCCTCAGCATCATCCTGCTGTGAAGCGTCTGTGGATCTGGATCGTCGTTCACGTTCGGTCATCTACCCCTCCAAGGTTGTCGACAAGGGCCGCTGCATCAGGGCTTGCTGCAAGCAGCTCCTCCACGAGGGCACGCGATCCCCGCAGCGGTTCCATCATAGGGACGCGCACAAGGGTCGAGTGACCAACATCAAAGACAAGGGAGTCCCAGTTCGCTGCCACGACCTGATCCGGATATCGCCGAAGGCATTCGCCCCTGAACCAGGCCCGCGTGGACTCGGGTGCCCGGGACGCGGCCGTTTCGATGTCTTCGGGCCGGAAGAGCGTTCGCATATGGCCTCGCGCCACCATGCGGTGGTACAGCCCCTTCTTGGGATCGACATCGTGATACTGGAGTGAGAGAAGGGCGAGCTTCGGATCTGACCAGTCAATGCCGTCCCTGTCGCGGTACGCCTCAAGGATCGTCAGCTTCGCAGCCCAGTCGAGACGATCGGAGAGAACCTCGTGGCCCCTGTCGAAGTCCTCGAGGAGGCCCCTCCACTCGGTCAACGCCTGCTTGTATACCGGAGGGAAGTCGTTCGAACCGATATATGACTCGACAAGCGTGAGGTAGTGCCACTGAAGGTCGAGGGCAGTTGTCGGGTCCGCGTCGAGACGGTCGAGCTTTGCTCTGCCTGTCACGTCATGGGAGACCTGTGTCACGGCTTTCACAGGACTGCTGAGTCGAACGGGCGAATCCAGCGCGCCGTCCGCGAGTGCCATCAGCATCACTGATGTCGATGCGAGTTTCACGAAGGTCTGTATCTCTGACATCGTTGCGTCACCGAAGATGACATGAAGCCTTCGATACTTCGCTGGATCGGCGTGTGGCTCGTCACGCGTATTGATGATCGGTCGCTTGAGTGTGGTCTCGAGCCCGACCTCCTCCTCGAAGAAGTCGCCGCGCTGTGTCAGCTGGAAGGGCACTGACTGTCGGCCATGCTCAGACCCGATCTTGCCTGACCCGGTGATGATCTGGCGCGACACCATGAACGCTGTCATGTGATGGACTATCTCCCCGAAGGGAACAGAACGCGCCACGAGATAATTCTCATGAGCACCATACGAGTTGCCCTTGCCATCTGAGTTGTTCTTGTGAATGAGCATTCGCGACCCTGATGGGAGAGATGCGTTGACCTGCATCATGGCGCGGTACATGATCAGTTCGCCCGCCTTGTCGTAGAGCGTTGCCTCAAGCGGGTCCCCGCACTCAGGTGTCGAGTACTCAGGGTGTGCATGGTCCACATAGAGTCGTGCGCCATTGGGAAGGACAGCGTTCACGAGCCCGGAGTCCGTCTCATCGATCGGGATGGAACCAAGCGTGAAACCGCGCGCATCCCTTCCCGGGGACTCATCGTCATACGACCACTTCACTCTGTCAGCGCCCTGAGCATGCGCATTGACCAGGGAGGCGGATGCCGTGACCGGGTTGAACGCAGCATCATTGGTGACAGTGATGCCGTACTCGACCTCAGTTCCGAGGACGCGAGCTTCCCTCATGTCAGAGATACTGTCCCGGTGCGACAGCCTCGATCGACCGCTGCTCCCCGTCGCCCTCGATGAGCGTCCGCACGTACACGATCCGCTCACCCTTCTTGCCAGAGATCCGCGCCCAATCGTCTGGATTGGTCGTGTTGGGCAGATCCTCATGCTCCTTGAACTCCTGATGCACGGCCGTGATCAGGTCGCTGGCCTTGAGTCCTGACGTGCCCCCGCCAATCTCCCGTTTGATCGCGTCCTTCTTGGCCCTTCGTACGATGTTCTCGATCATCGCTCCGGACGCGAAGTCCTTGAAATACAACTCCTCACGATCGCCGTTTGCATAGGTGACCTCGAGGAATCGGTTCTCTGGCCCCTCGTCGTACATGGCGTCAGCCGCGCAGTCGATCGCATTTCGGATGAAGGCGTCTGTCGATTCGTAGTCGGCCAGCTCAGATTCGTCGTAGGGGACGACGCCGGTGAGATAGATCGCAAAGATGCGGCGAGCTGCTTCATGGCTGGGTCGTTCGATCTTGATCTTCACGTCGAGTCTTCCCGGTCGAAGAATCGCGGGGTCAATGAGGTCCTCGCGATTGGACGCTCCGATCACGATCACATTCTTGAGGGACTCGACCCCGTCCAACTCGCTGAGGAGCTGTGGCACGATCGTGGACTCGACATCAGACGAAACTCCCGTGCCGCGTGTGCGGAACAGCGAGTCCATCTCATCGAAGAATACGATTACCGGCACTCCCTCATCGGATTTCTCCTTGGCGCGTTGGAAGATGAGCCGGATCTGGCGCTCAGTCTCGCCGACGTACTTGTTGAGCAGCTCAGGACCCTTGATGTTGAGGAAGTACGATCTGGCATCGTCGGACCCGACTGTTTCCGAGACGGTCCTGGCGAGAGAATTCGCCACGGCTTTGGCGATCAGGGTCTTGCCACATCCCGGAGGCCCATACAGCAGGACGCCCTTGGGGGCTTCCAGGTGGTACGCCTCGAAGCGCTCCCTGTGCCTGTACGGAAGTTCGACCGCATCCTGGATGGTCTCGATCTGTGCTTCGAGCCCACCGATGTCGCGGTAGGTGATGTCGGGTACCTCTTCGAGGATCAGCTCATCGACCTCTGGACGGGTCAGCTTCTCGAGGGCGATGCCCGTCTTGGCTTCCAGCCGGACAAGGTCACCCGCTCGAAGGTATTCCTCGAGGACGGGAGCACCGCGTGTCACCACACGTTCCTCGTCCCCCTTACCGAGCACGATGAGCCGATCATCGCCCAGGAGTTCCTTGATGGTGCCGATTTCACCCGTCCGCTCGAAATGCCGGACATCGACGATATTGAAGGCCTCGTTGAGAATCACTTCCTGACCGCGCTCGAGTTCCTTGATCTCGACGGTCGGCTCCACCGAAACACGGAGTTTTCGTCCCGAGGCAAGCACGTCAACGGTGCCATCGGTGTTGATGCCGATCACCGTGCCGAATGGATTGGGTGGCGCCGTGAGCTTCTCAACCTCATCGCGTAGGAGTGCGAGCTGTTCGCGGGTCTCCACGAGCGCAGTTGACAGCTTGTCGTTCTGGCTTGTGGCTTGCGCAAGCTGGTTCCGGATGTCGAGGAGGCGCTCCTCAAGCAGGCGAACGCGCCTTGGTGCGTCCTGCAGCCTTCGGCGAAGGACGGCGACTTCCTCTTCGAGCATCCGAACGGTCTGCTCGTCTCCCTGCTTGTCGATGTCTGACATCTCGACCTCCTTACCCGGTCGATCGTCGTGCGATCCGTGCAATCGAGTGTAGGACGTGGTCCTGTCAATATCGGACGTTGTGTGATTAGATTGAGTGCCTACGCCACGATGTGGCGCCTACCACAACTCTCACGAAGGAATCATGATGAAGGTCTGGATTGATCAGGATCTTTGCACTGGCGACGGACTCTGCGAGGAGATCGCCCCAGATGTGTTCGCAATGCTCGACGACGGACTTGCCTACGTCAAGGAAGGCGACAAGATTTTCGCTGAGTCCGAAGGCAATCCCGAAGGCGCCAAAGGCCTGGCCAACTTCGCTGACGATCAGATGGAACTCGTTGTCGAGTCTGCCGAGGAGTGCCCGGGCGAGTGCATCTATATCGAACCGTAAGTACGCGCTACGTTCGAATCGCGTACCCGGCTCTCAGAGCCGGGTTTTCCGGTTCCTGAGGGTCCAACCATGTTTCAGGTGGTTTCGGGGAGTCGTCGGCGCGATACGGTGAGGAACCCGGTGTGGCCGACCATACGGTGCTCGGGTCGGACGCTCCGGTCATCGATCGCCCATGATCGCATCAAGACCTCGAATGTCTCGGTGCCGGTGAACACCCCTGCGTCTGCCAGTGCCTCGTGGACGTTCTGGACCTGAGGTATGTTCGGGACATAGCAGGCGAACCCGCCGCCACCTGGCAGAGCGTTCGCCGCAGCGGGAACGACCTCCCACGGATCGGGCAGATCCAGCACCACGCGGTCCGGTTGCACCGTGGGCAACACATCCTGCACCTCTCCGATGCGGAGGTCGACATTGTCGGGGATACTGCCAGTGAAGGACGCTATGAGCTTCCTTGCTCGGTTGTGGTGGTCCTCACGACGTTCCACGCTCACGACGCGGCCTTGTGGCCCCACCGCCCTCGAAAGGGCAATCGTCAGGGCTCCTGAGCCTGTTCCAGCCTCGACAACAACACATCCCGGGGCCACGTCAACCCATGTGATCATGGCGCCCGCATCCTTTGGGTACATGACGGCCGCTCCACGCTTCATGCGCAGTACATGGTCGGCCAGTCGGGGTCGCATGGCAACAAAGGCAACCCCCTTGGACGACCGAACCGTCGATCCCTCGGGAAGATCGATGATCGCATCGTGCACGACGGCACCCTTGTCGGATTGAAATGTCGTGCCCTCGTGAAGTGTGAAGAGGTACTCGCGGCGTTTGGCATCCGAGAGGAGGCACTCGTCGCCGGCTCGAAAGATATCGCCAGTTCCGGTCATCCCAGCGTCGGAAGAAGGGCGGCCATCAATGTGAGCACCATCATCGCGACCACGAGCCAGATCACGACGCGAACCCACTTCTTGTTTCCCATTCTCAGCCCCCTATCGGTCCGTCGTGGATCGAGTGACTTCCCCGGTACACCTTGATGTGGGTCCCCGACCCGGGTTCGATGGTGCCTCGGTAGAGGATGGTTCTGCGGTTGTTTCGCTTCGCCAGCAGACCGGCACCGATGAGTCCGAGTCCGACGATCATTTGGGTCGCGGGACGCGTGCGGCCCATCGTCGAGACGTTCCATCCGATCCTTGTGAGCGGGTGGAATCGACTCCACCACCAGCGTCTGGCGACATGGCGAGCACGGACACTCACTGCGTGTATACCTCAACGCGGATCTTCGATTGGCGTGAGCGCCATATTGCGAATGCCACGAGGCCGATGATGACAGCGCCAGCTACGATCGCAATCGTTGTCGCGTTCGATCTCGCCTCTTCCTCGACATCGGTAACCACGCCCTCGATTTCACGAAGTTTGGCCTCCAGGTCAGCTTTCTGGACAGTCATGAGGCGTCTCCATTCTCAGGTGATGTCGGTTGCGGGTCGTATACGCCACGGTCGGGCATGAGTTTCACCAGCACAGCAATGAACCCGACCAATACAAGGGTGACCACGATGTATCCGAGTGCCTCCCAGTAGGCGCCTGACGGGAGTACATCGATGAAGGCGCGGAGGCCTGCGACGGAGAGCAGTATCAACGCAACGGCCCAGATTGCACCAGCACCGATCGAGTAACCGGCGAAATGGCCGAGTTTCTTTGCAGGCTCGACGGTTTCCTGGAGCAGGTATTCCTTCGTCAGGTCGACGAACTCCGAAATGAGTCTTGGTATGTCCTGTATCTGGGCCATCTCTCTTCCACTTTCGACGCTTTCAGGCTAACCCTTCAACTGTTCTTGCGAATCAAGAGCGTATTTGGGTGCAACGAGCTACGATATTGGCTCGTGGAAACCGTAGATCCGGTAGGGATTCCGACCCAAGTGGACGAGCTGAGGGCGAAGCGAAACCTGATACCTCTCGTGGGGGGTCAGGCAGTGTCGCTGTTCGGTGACTACATCGCGTTCTTCACGCTCCCGTTGTTCGTGCTGTCACTGACCGGAGATGCCTTCGACCTCGGCCTGACGGCAGCTGCAGAAACGCTGCCCATGCTCCTCTTCGGCCTCGCCGCCGGTGTGTTTCTCGACCGGAGACGCAGGCTGGGCTCAACTCTTATTGGTGTCGATCTCATACGAGCGGTGACGTTCCTGTTTCTCTCTGTTGGTTCATACGGTGGGTGGATCAACGAGACGATCGTTTTCGGTATAGCGTTCGTGGCTGGCTCCATGGCTGTGCTCTTCGACTCCGGCCTCCAGTCCTACATGACAAGATCGCTACTGGCTGAGGACCTTGTCAAGGCGAATACACAACTCGGCATGGCTCGAACGCTCAGCCTGAGTGCGGCACCGCTGGTCGGTGGAATCGTCGTCGCGGTTGCCGGTGGCTTCGCCCTCGCCTTTGGCTTGAATGCTGCAACGTTTGCAGTATCGGCCGTACTCCTCAGCTTCGTACGGCCGATCAAGAAGGTTGCACACACCGCACGTGAACCGTTCCTCGCGGCGCTTGGTTCAGGTGTTACCGTGCTGTTTCGCGACAAGCGCTTGAAGTGGGGCACGCTCGGGGGAACGGTCACCAATCTGGTATTCCAACCACTTGAAGCACTGCTGGTGCTCTTCGTTGCCAGTGAGGTGTTGGGACTGAATATCTCAGATGGATCTGCTATCTCGGAAGGGGGACGCGAGATCGCCATCTTCTTCGCCGCTCAGGCTGCAATAGGTTCGGTTGGTGTGGCATTCGCCGGTCGTGTTGCAAAGAAGATTCCCCTCGGAACGATGTACATCCTCGGGCTGGGCATGCTCGGTACCGGCTTCCTGGCGGTGGCGCTCATCGGGAACTGGGCGGCGATCATTCCTGCGGGCATGGCGATCACAGGAGTCACCTGGGTCAACGTTGCCCTCGTCACCATGCGCCAACAACTTGCGCCGCCTGAACAGATGGGCCGTGTTATCGCTGCATCTCGCACGTTCGCGTGGGCAGGGCTGCCTGTGGGTGCTGCCGTTGGCGGTATGCTCGCCGGAATCTACGGAGTCGTGCCCGTGTACATCGTTGGGGCATCAGGTGTGATTGTCGTCGCGATCCTTCTCATGCGAACGGCGCTCTATCAAGACCCCGTGATGGCGGCAAAGTAGACCCGGTTTCGGCTTTCCGAGTGTGACGCGAACATCTCTGGCTTCAGAAGCGCCTGCTCTTGAACTTGTTCTTCTTCTTGGCTCCCCTTCGGGAGCTGACCATCCAACCAAGGGCGAATCCGAAGACGGTAGCCACGATGATCCAGAG
>JAUVQC010000138.1 GCA_030598305.1 Actinomycetes bacterium | reverse complement strand
CGGCTATGACTGCCGCGTTCACGTCGGTGTCGATCATGAAAGGGATGTCGAAGTCAGACATGACGCCGCCGACGACATCGACTCCTGACCATCCCGGCTTGGGTGTGTCGACCAGATGGCCGAACCTCTCGCTCGACTCTCGCAGATCGAGGGGCCCGAAGGACGCAATACCGATCGCTTCGACAGGACGACCGTCAGCCACGGACACAACAGCCTCGCGAACCGCGCTCAGTGTCGAGTCTGGATCTGTGGTGGGAAGTTCGGCCCTGTGATCGAGCACTACTCCATCAGCACTCGACGCGACAACCATCTTCGTACCGCCAAGCTCAACTCCGACGAGCACTCCCGCCGCTTCAGTCGCCGACATCGCTCCGAGCCTTGAGTTCGTCGGCGAGCAGGAAAGCCAACTCCAATGACTGGCTTGCGTTCAGCCTCGGATCGCAGTGCGTGTGATAGCGATCAGAGAGATTCTCCTCAGCGATCATCGCAACACCTCCCGTGCACTCGGTCACGTTCTTGCCGGTGAGTTCGATATGGACCCCTCCCGCGTGTGTTCCCATGTCCCTATGCACTGCAAAGAATCCTTGGACCTCAGCGACCACCCGCTCAAGTGGTCTCGTCTTGTAGCCGTTTGACGAGATGATCGTATTTCCGTGCATCGGGTCGCATGACCACACAACATTGAGACCTTCGTGTTCGATCGCTTCAACCAGTGGGGGCAGATACCGATCGACATCATCCGCGCCGTGCCTGGTGATCAAGGTGAGACGACCGGCCTCGTTGTGAGGGTCGAGCACCGACGCAAGACGCACGAGGTCCTCCGGATCGAGCGACGGTCCGCACTTGAGTCCCACGGGGTTGTTGACGCCTCTGAGGAATTCGACGTGGGCGCCGCCAATCTGACGGGTCCTGTCTCCGATCCACAACATGTGGGACGACGTTGCGTAGTAGTCACCTGAGATATGGTCGACACGGGTGAGCGCCTGCTCGTAGCCCGGCAGAAGCGCCTCATGGCTCGTATAGAAGTCCGTCTCACGCAGCTCGCGAATGCTCTCAGGAGTGATACCGATAGCGCGCATGAACGCGAGGGATGCATCGATCTCTTTCGCCAGTTGCTCGTACCGTTCTGACTGTGTTCCGTCCTTGATGAACTCGAGGTTCCAGCGGTGCACCTGTTCCAGGTTGGCCATGCCACCCTGAGCGAACGCCCGAAGGAGGTTCAGCGTGAGCGCGGACTGGTGGTACGCCTTGATGAGACGCTCCGGGTCCGGCACGCGCGCGGCAGCATCAAAGCTGATGCCGTTGATGTTGTCACCCCGATAGACGGGAAGGGAGATGCCGCCCTTTGTCTCGAGATCCGTCGAACGTGGTTTGGCGAATTGCCCGGCCATCCGCCCGACCTTGACGACCGGCATCGACGCACCGTAGGTGAGCACGACCGACATCTGCAGGATGAGCTTGAACGTGTCCCTGATCGTGTCGACGTGAAACTCAGCAAAGGACTCGGCGCAATCGCCGCCCTGAAGAAGGAACGCTTCACCCTTCGCTACCGCTGCAAGTTGCTTCCGGAGGCGTCGTGCCTCACCGGCGAAGACGAGCGGCGGTGAGGAAGCAAGCTCCTTCTCAACCGCGGCAACCGCTTGTTCATCCGGATATTCCGGTTGCTGGAGGATTGGCTTTGATCGCCACGTGTCAGGTGTCCAAGTCATGCGCGGGATGCTAACGGTGCGACGCTCAGCGTCAACCATGGACTTCAGAAGTCACGGTTGTCCGGGTGCGGGCCGATCCTGTCACCAGAATCGAGGGTCGCCATTTCATCCATCTGTGCATCGCTGAGCGAGAATCCGAATACGTCGCCGTTCTCATGGATCCGATGCTCCTTGACGGATTTCGGAATCGTCGCGACACCCAACTGCAGCTGCCAGTGGATGACCACTTGTGCAGCCGTCACATCGAGTTCGGATGCAATAGCGACGATGGTTGGGTCTGCCAGTACCTGTGCCTGCTTGAGTGGACTCCATGCCTGGGTGAGACACCCAACCATTGTGTTCGCTGCACGAATCTCGTGCTGCTGGAGGTTCGGATGGAGTTCCACCTGGTTGACCGATGGCGCCACATCTGCAGAGGTCATGAGCTGGTCGAGATGATGGGGCTCGAAATTGGAGATCCCGATCGCCCGTGTCAAGCCTTCAGATCGGAGATGCTCCATGGCCCGCCATGTTTCGGCAGTCTTCTCCGCGACAGGCCAGTGGATGAGGTAGAGATCGACGTACTCCATCCCGAGTTTTTCGAGACTCGCCGACATCGCTGCCAGCGTGGTCTCGTATCCCTGCTCCGTGTTCCAGAGCTTCGTCGTGACGAATATGTCTTCTCTCGGGATACCAGATGCCGCGATAGCCTCGCCAACACCGGTCTCGTTCTTGTAGATCGCGGCCGTATCCACCAGGCGGTAGCCATCCTCAATGGCCCAAGTCACGGCGGCACGCACCTCGTCGCCATCCTTGGTTTGGAAGACGCCGAGGCCATGCATGGGCATCGGGACAGAATCGTGCAGCAAAGTGTGTGGGATGTTTGTCATGCCCACACGATAGGTGTCCCAGCGTGTCAGCCTGAGGCGATGAATTCAGCGATAACCGTCCGGTGTGGCATCCTTGAACCATGAGCGCAATAGATGCGTGGTTGATGGCAGTCCTTGTTGGCCTGATTGGTGCAGCTGCGATCCTCGGCGCCGCCGAGGCAGCCCTGCTTCGAGTACAGCGAGTTCGCCTTGAGGTGGCCACGGAATCTGGTGATCTCCGTTCCGCTGTCATGGTCGGCCTGCTCGATGATCTCCCGCGCGTGCTCAATACCGTGCTACTGGTTGTCCTCCTCGTTCAGATCGGTGCCGCGACAATCTCTGGTGTTCTCGCAGCCCGCCTATTCGGGTCGATCGGAGTCACCGTCGCATCCGTCGTCTTGACCTTCGTCCTTTTCGTGTATACAGAGGCCATACCGAAGACCTACGCGGTGAAGCACCCTGAGACTGTGGCCCGTGCCACCGCACCCCTCCTTCGGCTCCTCGCAGCCCTCCTGCGTCCGATTGTCTCCGTGCTCGTCGGATTCGCCGATCTCCAGGTGCCGGTCACCGGAATCGCTTCCCCAGCGGCACCGACTGAAGAAGAACTGCTGCGATTGGCATCTGACGCTGCAGCGGTCGGCACCATCGATCCATCCGATCACGTGTTGATCGACCGCGCTTTTGAGCTCGGAGATCAGAGGGTTGACGACATATTTGTCCCGAGGCTGGATGTCGTTGCGATCCGCGATGATCTTCCGGCGCGCGATGCATTCGATGTCGCCATCAGCACGGGCCACAGACGAATCCCGATCTACGCTGGAGACATCGACACTGTTGTCGGTGTGGTTCGGTTGCGCGACATCGCAATGTACGCGATCCAGGACGGCGACAGGCTGGTGTCCTCGTTTGCTCGTGAACCCCTCATCGTTCCGGAGTCCAAGAGAGTGATAGAGCTGCTCGAGGACATGCAGGCACGCAACAACCACTTTGCCGTCGTCGTCGATGAGTTCGGTGGTACCGCGGGAATCGTCACAATCGAGGACATCGTCGAGCGACTCGTCGGATCATTCTCCGCCGAAGGTACACCCGCATCCCGTGACATCGAGCAAGTCGGGCTGTCGAAGTGGATAGTCCAGGGAAGTACAGACACCGATGATGCCGAACGCATCCTCACAGTGTCGATTCCGCGTGGAGACTGGACGACGATCGCTGGTCTCGTCATCGGCCTTGCAGGGCGGATTCCCGGCCCGGGAGAGTCGGTGGAGACTGATGAGTTGAGACTCACTGTCCTCGAGGCATCCTCGCGCCGCATCTTCAGCATCGAGGTCGAGCGACTATGACCCGTGCGTCTCTATGAACAGCGCAATCTCATCAACGACCCTCGGTCCGCGAGCAAGCTCCGCGTCGTTGTGATCGGCTCCTTCGATGACGACAAGTCGCTTGGGACCAATGGCAGCTTCATGAATGTTCCTGGACTGTTCCACGGGGACCGTTCGATCCCCAGATCCCGCAATAACCAATGTGGGCACATTGATCGTGGCGATCACTTCCATGTTGGGAAACTCGTCGCGGAGCAGGATGCTGAGCGGGAGGAATGGGTAGTGCACGGATCCGACACTCGATAGGGATTCAAAGGGAGAACGGAGCACGAGTGCCGCAGGTTGTCGATCGACTGCCGTTGCGATTGCGACTGCCGCTCCCAACGACTCTCCGAAGTACACGATCCGTTCGGGATCGACGTCCGAGCGCGCGATCAGAT